>JASHVU010000721.1 GCA_030044455.1 Acidobacteriaceae bacterium
TGCTGAATGACCATGCCGACGCCGTAGTAGTGGCCGCGCTGATCTTCACGCAGCCTGGCGTAGGCCTTGGGGTCGTAGAAGTGCGAGTGGGGATCGAGGGTCTGGAGCATGCCGGGGATGGCGCCATCGTAGATAACGTCATCGGCGCGGTCGCCGGCAATGGGCTCGGCGTAATTCTGCTCGACCAGGGCGTAGACGTTGGTGAAGGCCTTGAGGCTGTCGCGAAGCTGGCTCTCGTCTTCTGCGGATTGAGCGCCCACGCGGCGCTGCAAAAGTGTGCCCACGACCGCACACACGGCAAAGAAGAGAACGACTGTGAAGAGAGCGCGGCGCGCGCGAGGACTCATACGCAAATCCAACCTCCGGACGGCAGGCACAGTTGAGCGCCCGTCTTGCCGGTTCGCCCGGGTTTCCGCTTCAGCCGGCACGGAACGAACGCCAGGCCGAAGAAAAAATTAACCTTGCCTCGGTTCCGGCAAGGTAACGGAAATCTGGAAGACCACCTCAGGAAACCGCGCAAGGCCGTCGTCAGCTCAAGTATACCACCACCTTATTTGACGCCTTGGGCGGGAATTCGGGTAGCCAAAACAGGCAAACGAGCGGGGTTCAGGGCACAAAAGGGGGTATGGAATCGCGTTTGTGCTGCCCCGCCATTTACAATGGCGTCTATGCATCAGGCAGCTTTTACTCCTGCCTCATGATCGTCTCGAAGTTGATCGCGCAAAACTATGACCTTCACTTTTCTTCGCACTCCCGCGGCGTTCGTGTTTGGCACGGTGCTGCTTACGGGCTGGCTCCCGGCCCAGGTACAGCAGAATGCGCCCGCAAGCCCTTATGGCGGCTCGGTGGTGGAAGACATTGTTGCCCGGGTCAACAACCAGATCATCACCCAGAGCGACTACGATCGCGCCATGACCGATATGGACCAGGAAATGCGGCAGCGCGGCGACACGATGCAGCAGATATCCGAGGCCCACAAGGACTTGTTGCGCAATCTGATCGATCAGCAGCTTTGGCTTTCAAAAGGCAAGGAGCTGGGGATCAACGTCGACACCGAGGTAGTAAAGAAGCTTGACGAGATTCGCAAGCAGTACAACATGGATTCCATCGACGATCTGGAAAAGGCGGCCAAAGAGCAAGGTTACTCGTTCGCGGACTTCAAGCAGAACATCGCCAATCAGATTATTACGCAGCAGGTAATGCGCCAGGAGGTGGGCGCGCACATCAATTTCACGCCTGGCGAGGCCGAGCGCTACTACGAGCAGCATAAGCAGGACTTTGCGCAGCCCGAGAGCGAGCGGTTGAGCGAAATTCTGATTGCGGCCAACGCCGACGATCCGGTCAAGGTGCAGGCGGCCAAGGCCAAGGCCGACGATATAGAAGCACGGCTGCACTCGGGGGGCGATTTCAACCAGTTGGCGCGCAGCTTCAGCGACGGACCAACGGCGAGCGCGGGCGGCGACCTCGGCGTGTACAAGCGGGGCCAGCTCGGGACTGTTCTCGAGGACAAAACCTTTGCGCTGAAGACGGGCGAGTATACCGAGCCGATCCTCACCAAGCAGGGTTACATCGTTCTGAAAGTTGTGCAACACACAGCCGGCGGTCCAGCACCATACAAGGACGTCGAGGAGCAGGTGGAAGAAGCGCTCTATATGGAGCGGATGGAACCGGCGATTCACGCATACCTGAAGAAGATGCGCGACGAAGCGGCGATCTTCATCAAAACCGGGTATACGGATACGGACGCCACCGAAGCCGAGTTGCACCCCAGCATCACATTCAGCGCTTACGTACCTCCGTCGCCGAAGAAGAAGGCAAAAGTGGAGCGGACGCGCTTTCGCGAAAGCACGCACACATTCCGGCAGAAGGGCGGGCAGAGCTTTGCTCCGCCTGAGCCGGCAGCAACTCCGTCAACAGAGGCCCCATCGGCTGCCACGCCGTCGGCAGAAGCTCCAGCATCAGCGGCTACGTCAACCGAAGCGCCGGAAGTGGCAGCTCCGGCGGCAGAGGGGACAACAACCACGGCGAACGTCCCTCCGGGTTCGACCTCCGCCGCGTCAACAACTGCCATGCCGGCAACCGCTACTAACGGCAAGAAGTCGAAGTCCAAAAAGAAGGAAGACGCGTCAAGCCAGAAGCCGGGCAAGAGGGAGAAGATCCGCTTTGGCCAGGCACCGCGCGAGACGCTGCCGACAGCGGCCAACGGCGCGACGACTGAGAATGCCGGTGCACTGCCTCAGACCGCCGACAATTCTCAGCAGCCGGCGAATCCGCTTGAGCCCACGCGCCCGCAGGTGAAGGGACGCTTCAGCGATCAGGCGCGGGCGCAGCACGGGAAGAAGAAGAAGCAGCCGTTCGGATCGCAGACCGACGATATGGCTCCCGCGCCGCCGAATGCGGGCGAGGTCGCCGATCAGCAGACGCAATCGGCTCCGCTGGGACTGGGCGGCAATACCACTCCCGACAAGAAGAAAAAGAAAAAGACGGCGACCACCACCAGCGAAAAGACGCGCATGTCGCAGAAGAAGAAGGAGGAGAACGCCACTCCGCCTGCGCAGCCGACGCCCCTGCCGCCGGTGCCCGGCGCGCCCGCTCCTGCCAGCCAGCCTGAAGCGCCGCAGCCGCAGGCCCAGCCGCAACCCTAGACCCAGCAGCAGCCGCAATAGCGAGTCGGCCGGTCAGCGAGTCAACAAAACTTCGGGCCCGGGACCTCAATTCTGGGCCCGCGGCGTCTTTGGCAACCTGAGCCGGTTGCGTTAATCTTCTGGGCAGAATGAAAGACATTTACATTGCCGATCTGGCCGCATTTGACGAAGGCAGGAGTTTCGACGGATTTTTTCTTGTGCTGTCGAAGCAGCAGCGCTCTACCAAAACAAACAAGCCGTATCTGAATCTGATTCTGGGCGACAAGACCGGGCAGATTGAAGGGCGCGTCTGGGATCCGACCGACCCGCGCATCGCCAAAGATTTTAACCAGGGCGACATTGTGAAGGTGCGCGGCACAGCGACCCGCTTTGACGAACGCAGCCAGGTGAAGGTTGAACAGCTGCGGTTGGCCGCGCCGCGCGAGGTAGACAAGGCCGACCTGCTGCCGGCGACTACCTGCGATGTGGGGCAAATGTGGGCCAGGCTTGAGGCGACCATCGATGGGTTCGCTAATCCCGATCTCAAGCGGCTGCTCAAGGCGCTACTGGCTGACTCGAGCGTTGCGCAAGCCTATCGCGAGGCGCCGGCAGCGCGGCAGCTTCATCATGCCTGGCTTGGCGGACTGCTGGAACATGTGATCAGCCTGCTTGGGCTGGCTGAGCGCGTGGCTGCGCACTACGCCATGCTGGATCGCGATCTGCTGCTGACCGGCGTGATCCTGCACGACATTGGAAAAATCCGTGAGCTCACCTGGGACGTTGGCTTCGACTACAGCGTGGAGGGCATCTTGATGGGGCATATCCAGATGGGCGTGGACCTTGTGGAGAAGACCATAGCTGGTCTGCCCGGCTTCCCCGAGCGGCTGCGCGTGCTGGTGGTGC
>JASHVU010000070.1 GCA_030044455.1 Acidobacteriaceae bacterium
CAGGGACTGAACGAGACGCGGCTTAAGGATCTGGCGCAGTTTGAGGTGCGCAACCAGATTTCGAATGTGCAGGGGGCATCGGTCCCGCAGCCGTATGGGGGGACCTACCGGCAGATACAGATCTACGTGGATCCGCTCAAACTGGAGGCACGGAACCTGAGCCTCAACGATGTGGTGAAGTCAGTGGACAGCTCAAATCTGATTCTGCCGGCCGGTGATGTGCGCATTGGATCGAAGGATTTCAACATCTACGCCAACAGCCAGTTTCCTGACGCGGAAGCGATGAATGACATGCCTTTGAAATCGGTGGGCAATTCGTCGGTGCTGGTGGGTGACATTGGAAAAGCCGTGGACTCGGGCGCACTGCAATACAACATTGTGCGGATTGACGGGCAACGTTCGGTTTACGTACCGATCTTCAAACAGGGCGGCGGCAGCAACACCATCACCATCGTTAACGGAATCAAAGAGGCCGTCAAACATCTCGTTGACATTCCCGATGCGTTGCATGTGTCGGTCGTCTTTGACCAGTCGCTTTTTGTCAAACTGGCCATTACAAACGTGTCGCGCGAGGCTTCGATCGGGCTGTTGCTGACCGGACTCATGATCCTGGTGTTCCTGGGCAGCCCGCGCGCTACGATTGCTGTGCTGCTGGCCGTGCCGCTTTCAATGCTGGTTTGCATGATGTTGACGAATGCCATGGGGGGTTCGATCAACACCATGATCCTGGGCGGGCTGGCGCTGGTGTTTTCGCGTCTCATCGATAACGGCGTGATCGTTCTCGAGAACATTTTTCGTCATATGGAGATGGGGAAACCCGTTTACCAGGCATCGGAAGAAGGAGGCACGGAAGTGAACATGGCCGTGCTTGCCGCCACCTTCACGACCGCGATCGTGTTTTTTCCCGTAACCGGCTTCAACGGCGTAAGCAAATACATTTTCACACCGCTGGCGCTGGGCGTGGCGCTTTCAATCTTCGCGTCTTACTTTCTGGCGATGACCGTGGTACCGCTGTTTTGCGCCAAGTTCGTCCGGTTCGACCCGCAGGGCATGGAGCACGAAGGCGATATCGATGCGGTCAAGGGAAAAAAACCAAATGTGTTCAAGCATTTCCTGATTCACTTTAACCATGGGTTCCATCGAATGCTGGATTGGTATGAGAAACTCGCCTACCGTGTGCTGCAGCGGCCGGGATTTGCGACTGCGGTGATGTTCGCCGGCCTGGCGGTTCTTCTCATCGGCACATTCCCCTTCCTCGGGCGGGCTTATTTCCCGCGGACCGATCCCGGCCAATTCGTTATTAACGTCCGCATGCCGAGCGGTACGCGCCTCGAGGTGAGCAACGGCTACATCGCGAAGGTGGAGAACATTATTCGCAGCGTGGTGAAGCCGAAAGACCTCGGCATGATCGTGTCGAACATCGGAGTTTATCCCGATCTATCGGCTATTTACACCACCAACGCGTCGATGGACACGGCCTTCGTACAGACCAGTTTGAAAGAGGATCACAGTATCGGCAGCTATGAGTACATGCGCCGCGTACAGGCAGAAGTCTCGCGAGAGATGCCTGAACTGCAAACCTACTTCCAGGCGGGCGGCCTGGTTGACGGCGTGATCAACCAGGGATTGCCAGCGCCGATCGACGTTCAGATCAAATCGAATGACATGGACGGCGCTTATAACCTGGCGCAACAACTGGCCGGCAAGATTCAGCAGATTCCCAATGTGAGCAGCGTGTATATTCCGCAGAGCATTAATTATCCCGGCCTGATGTTGAACATTGACCGCGAGCGAGCGAGCCTGATCGGGCTATCAGCCAAGGATGTTGTGGACAATGTAATCACCGCGCTCACTTCAGATGGCATGGTGGCGCCCAGCTACTGGATCGACCCTCATAGCGGCAACAACTACATGGTGACGGTGCAGTACGCGAACCGCTGGATCGACAACATGTCGATGGAAGACTTTAAGAACATTCCTCTGCGCGGTGTGCGGCCGCAGGGTTATGGCCCCTTGCAGGAAGGCCGCGAAGCAGAACCGAATTCCGCGCAGCTCTTCCAGGGTGACCACGTCACCGGCTATGTGCCGCTGGGCGCTGTGGCGGACATCAAGCAGATCAATACGCCCACCGAGGTAGACCACTACCAGATTCGCCGCGTGATCGACATTTTTGTCGCCACCAAAACCGAGGCGCTACAAACCGTTGGAGCGCGAGTGGACAAGCTGCTGGCCCAAACCCGGCATGACCGCAATACGGTGATCGACGTTCGCGGGGCAGTTGTTGAAATGAATAAGGCGTTCCATCAGTTCGGCATCGGTCTTATCATTGCCATTCTGCTCGTCTATCTGATTCTGATGGCACAGTTCAAATCGTTCATTGACCCGTTCATCATCCTGATGGCCATACCACCGGGACTCGCCGGAGTGGCTTTGATTCTGCTGATGACGGGCAGCACGCTCAACATCATGTCGCTGATGGGTGTCATCATGATGGCCGGCATCGTGGTTTCGAACAGCATTCTGATTGTCGAATTCACGCACACGCTGCACAACCAGGGCATGTCGCTGCTTGAAGCCTCGGTGAAGGCCTGCCGGGTGCGTCTGCGTCCGATTCTTATGACCTCTTTGGCTACTTTGCTTGGCATGATTCCCATGGCGCTGGGGCTCGAAGCCGGCAGCGAGCAGTACGCACCTCTGGCTCGCGCCATCATTGGCGGCCTGGCTCTTTCGGTCATCGTGACGATGTTTCTGGTTCCTGCCGTTTATCTCGTGATCCACGGGCGAGGCAAGAATCTGCAGGTTGCCGCAGACGGAGGCGCACATGAATGATGGCAGCAGGACACCGGTACGCACGGCACTTAGCGCCTGCATGCTTGCACTTGCGGCAAATGCTGCGCTGGCCCAGAACTCTACATTGCCTTCAGCGCCAGTCGTGCATCTGCTGGTTGCACCTGCGGGCCAATCCGGGGGCGTGACTGCCGCGCAACAAGCACCTACTACCGGGCCTGGCTCCTCGCCCCAGGCAACCGGTCCCAGGCTCACCGTTGCAGACGCTGAGCAGATTGCGTTGCGCAATAACCCGAACATCAGTGTCGCCCACTTGCTGGCGCTGGCGCAGGGCCAGGTTACGCGCGAGGTGCGCTCAGCCGAAATGCCCACCGCTATGGCAGACTTGACCGCGGTAGGCGCGCATGACAACAGCCGCATCACCGCGGGATACCTTTCCAACTCGGCGGTCTACGACCGGGCTGCCGGCGGACTCAGTGTAAGCCAGCTGATCACCGATTTCGGCCGCACGCATAACCTGGTTCTGAGCGCACAATCCAGCGCCAAGGCGCAACTTGAAAGCGAGCGCGCCACTCAACTCGACATCCGGCTCACAGTCGACCAGGCTTTCTACAAGGCGCTTACCGCGCAAGCTGTGTTGCAAGTGGCGCAGCAAACCGTAGCGCAGCGCCAGGCGACTGTCGACCAGGTTGGCGCGCTGGCCAAGGCCAAAGTGAAGTCTGACCTCGACCTGAGCTTTGCCAGCGTGCAACTTGCGCAAGCAAACCTGCTTTTGCTCGACGCCCAGAACAACACGCAGTCGGCCATGGCCGCGCTCAACAATGTTTTGGGGAACGAAGCCGCTGGGCAATACACCTTGGTTGACGAGACGAACGGCAATCTGCCGCCTGCTCCTGACAACTCCGACGCACTGCTGCAGACGGCGTTCTCGTCTCGTCCCGATCTGGCCGCGCTGAATCACCAGTATGCATCGGCCCAGCAATACAGCGCGGCTGAGCGGGATCTGTGGAGGCCGACAGTCTCTGCGCTGGCCGCGGCGGGAGGCACACCGGTGCGCGCCGACCAGATTGAATCGTCGTGGTACGGTGTAGCCGGCGCCAACATCAGTATTCCGGTCTTTAACGGGTTTCTCTATAGTGCAGAGGCGAAAGAGGCGAAACTGCGCGCGCAGGCCGCGCAGGAAGACGTGCGGAATCTGCGCGACACGATCGCGCGCGATGTGCGCACCGCCGTGCTGAACGCGCAGACGGCGTTTCAGCGGATCGGCGTCACCCAGCAGATGCTGGATCAGGCGAACTTTGCGCTTGATCTGGCGCAGGCCCGTTACAAGCTGGGCTTGAGTAGCATCGTTGAGCTAACGCAGGCGCAACTGGCGCAGACGCAGGCCGAAATCGACAACACTTCGGCGCGATACGGTTACCAGACGGCGCTGGCTGAGGTCAGGTTCGAGCTGGGACAGTGAAGGACAGAGGGCAGGGGTTAGAGATCAGGGGTCAGTTGCCGGTTGTCAGCCATCTGATCGCTGAACCCTGAGCCCTGATACCTGCTCTAGGGCTACAGTTGTAATTGCATAAAACCGCAAAGGTCCGAGCCTAAAGGCCGCTTGATTCCGGCGAATTTTCAGGGGCCTAAAGGCCCCTGCTCCCTCCGGAAGCACCATTTACAACTGTAGTACTAAGAGCGTGTTTACAATATCGATCGGAAGACGTTCTTTCGCCCCCTAAAGCGGGCTATACGTTGAAAAACGCGACTTTCCTCAGGCTTGCGCCTGGGGCTACTGTCTATCGTCCGCCTTCAGCGGACTGGTCCTCGAAACGGCCGAAGATTATAAACAGGCTCTAAGGAAGCTCTGATTAAGTTGCGGGACCGGTCCTCGGGAGCTAAAGCTCCAATCATTCTGCTTGACTTTTCGGCACGGCTGAAGCCGTGCCCTTTCAAAACGGCAACTTGATCAGAGCTTCCCTAAGTGATCTTCACGCTCTTGCCGCGGGAGAGGACGGCTGCCTGGCGGCGATTCTTAGAAGCGTGGTCGATTTCTTTCCAGAAGCCGATA
>JASHVU010000071.1 GCA_030044455.1 Acidobacteriaceae bacterium
CATGTCGCCGCCCAGATCGCCCTCGTCAGTCTTCTGCGTAGTCGGCGGCGCTGGCGGCGGAATCGGCTGGGCATCGAAATAGGAGGCCAGCGATGAGTCGTTTGCTCCCGGCGCGGGCTCACCCGGCATCTCCATATCCAGACCGGCTTTGAGGAAGGTGACGGCGTGCGTTGCACCCCAATCGGAGGTGACGAATCCCTTGAAACCAATCTCCTGGCGCAGGATTTTCGTCAGCGTGGCCTCGTTGCCGCAGGCATAGGTGCCGTTCAGCAGGTTGTAGGAGCACATGATCGAAGCCACGCCCGCCTTAATCGCGGCATCGAATGGAGCCACGTAGACCTCGTGGAGAGTCTGATCGTCGATCCAGGTGCTGGCGCCGTCGGAATCATAGCCGACGAAGTGCTTTACCTGCGCCATCACATGCTGCGACTGGATGCCCTTGATCTCCGCTGCGCCGATTTCGCCGGTCAGAAAGGGGTCCTCGCCAAAGGTGTTGTAGCCGCGACCGTACTCCATATCGCGATCGATATTGACGAAGGGCTGCAGGCTGACGTCAATGCCCAGGGCGCGGTCCTCGCGACCGATTACCACGCCATTGGCCTCAGCGGTCTTGCGGCTGAAGGTTGCGGCCACACCCATGGTGGCTGTTTCGGCTTGCGAGGGATGGCGAGTCAGTACGCCGGGAGGGCCGTCTGCAAAGCGCATCCCGGGAATTCCGAGGCGCGGAACGCCGCCGAGATAGCCGGCCTGCCCCTGATAGACCTTCGGATCTTCCTGGGTACCATGAATCAGTTTCAGCTTCTCCTCCAACGTCATCTGGCTGAGAAGTTTGTCAACCCGCGCGTCTCCGGTGACCACCGGAACACTCTGCGCGCAGGCCAAACCAAAGCTCAATGCCAAGGCCGATATTGTGCAACAGCAGGCAAATCTCTCCATTCGCATGCAACCTTCCTTTAGCTGCAGTCAAATTTGACAGCACAAATCAGGTACAAGTATACAGAGTGTGAAACCGGTTTCCTATTTTGCCGTGCGCGCTGCCACAGAACATGGCTCATCCCGATCTCTTGAGCGCATCTTTGGAGTTCTCCTTCAGATGCGAACAGGCCGCGCGTGATCGTGCTGGAGCTTCTGAGCCACTATTTTTCGTCTGCATGAAGAACGATTGGAGAAGCATGGGCGATCAAAAAAGGATGCTTGGAGCTGTCGACATTGGGGGAACGAAGATCGCCGTTGGTGCAGTGCGGGAAGACGGAACGATTCTGGATCGGCTTGAATGCCCCACCGACGCGGAAATGGGCTTTGACCATGCGATGCGGCGCATCGTCGAGATGTTTCGGGCTCTCACAGCCGGCGGGTTCCAATTTGAAGGTATCGGAGTCGGGTGTCCGGGACCGTTGAACCCGATTACCGGGATTATTGGCGATGTCGGAACGTTGCCTGGATGGCAGGGCGGAAATCTCGTAGCGGAATTGCAGTCGGGATTGGGCCTGCCGGTCGTGGTTGAAAACGATGCCGATGCCGCAGCTGTGGGAGAGGCGCGCTGGGGCACCGCGCCTACGAACGGGACCTTTTTCTACGTGACCATCAGCACCGGTATAGGAAGTGGAATGCTTTTAAGCGGACAGCTCTATCGCGGCGTGGATGGCGCCCATCCGGAGATCGGCCACCAGGTCCTCGATAACTCCGGGCCACCGTGTTATTGCGGGGCGCGCGGATGCTGGGAGAGCCTGGCTAGCGGTCCAGCCATGGTTTCATGGATGCAGGAACAAGGTCATGAACTGCCGGCGGTCACGGCCGGAGAGATTTGCGACCGGGCGAGGCGCGGCGATCCTCTGGCTCTCAAGGCGGTGGAGCGGGAGGGTTATTACCTCGGGCTGGGTTTGGCCAATGTGATCACCATGTTTGCGCCAGATCGGATCGCGTTAGGCGGCGGCGTCATGAAGAGCAGTTCGTTGTTCATGGATACGGCGAGCGCAGTGATCCGGAAGATATGTACGCAGGTTCCCGCCGAAAAGACGCGACTTTGTCTCGCTTCAGTGGGAGAGGACGTTGGCCTGTTGGGCGCGGCGCAGGCGTGGATTCTAAGGAATCACTTCAGTGCTTCTTTACCGCAGGAACTCGCTAAAAGCGCAGCCATGGAAAGAGGTGGAAAATGAGCGAAACTGCTCAAGCAGGATTGAATTTGGCGCCAGGCTCCGCGACGCTTTCGGGAACCAGGCTTTTGGCGGATATTCTGAAGCAGCCCGTACAGCTCGCTACATCGTTATCTCATATTATGGGCGCAGGAAAACCCGCGCTGGACCGAGCGGCAGCAGTTTTGCGCGGGGCCCGGTCTCAAGTAATCACCAGTATTGGTGCGAGTTGGCATGCGGGGATGGCCATGCAGGCAATATTGCTTGCCGCTGGTATTCCCGCCCTGTTGATCGATGCTTCGGAGTTGCTCCATTCGGCCGAGGTGCCGAATGGAGCAGCCGTAGTCCTGCTGTCGCGCAGCGGAAAAAGTACCGAGATCGTACAACTGGTTCAAAAGTGCCGCGCCCGCTCTGCGTCGGTCATTGCGATTACCAACGAAGCTGACAGCCCACTTGCACAAGGCTCCGACATTGTTCTGAATACGAGCATCGACTTTGATTACGCGGTCTCGATTTCCACCTACAGCGCGATCGCCTTAGCCGGCGTTTTGCTGGCTCTCGAAGCCACCGGCCGCTCGGCCTATCCGATTCAGGCCAAGCTGATCGAATCTTTGTCCGCAGCTGCAGCAGCCATTCCTCAGTGGTGCAAGATGATCGAAAGATCCGGCTGGCTGGGCGAGGGGAACGAGCCTACCTATTTCATAGCTCGCGGCGCCAGCCTCGCCAGTTGTCACGAAGCCAGGCTGCTTTGGGAAGAGGCTGCAAAAAAGCCGGCAACCGCACTCACTGCAGGCGGTTTCCGGCATGGCCCGCAAGAAATTGTCAGGAAAGGACTGCGCGTCGGCATTTGGATTGATGCACAGCATATGCGCACAGAGGACCTCAACCTCGCCCACGACCTGAAGAAACTGGGTGCGAGCGTACTCCTCATCGGACAACAACTTGAGGAGAACGCCGGCGATTGCGTGCTGTGCCTGCCCGCCATTCCCGCACGATGGCAGTTCCTCATCGACATCATTCCCATCCAGATTGCCGTTGAAAGGCTGGCCGCGTTGCGCGGCGAAGACCCCGACTCCTTCCGGCTCTGTTCGTACATTGTCGAAGACGAGGGTGGATTGATTCATCCTGCGGAATAACTCAATTGCATGCGGAGCCTGGAAACGGAGCCCGCAAGCGGAGCATTGCCCGATGAGATTGCCCAAATGGCTTGTGTTGTCCATGGCTGTACCTGTGCTGTGGGGACTATGGGGAGCGCTAACGGAGATTCCGGAAAAGCGACTTAGTCCGCCTTTCCCGCCGACGCTTGGCTATGCCGTCTGGTCATTGACCATGATTCCAGTCTGCGTATTTGTTTTGCGCAAAATCAATTGGAAATTGTCCCGCTCGGGACGAGCGATTTTTTATGGTTGCGCAGTGGGATTCTCCGGCGCCGCCGGGCAGCTGCTTTTGTTTTGGGTGCTGAACCAGGGACCCGCGTATCTGATTTTCCCTATCGTCTGTCTATCCCCGGCGGTCACGATTGTGCTCTCCTGGGCGCTGCTTCGCGAGCGCACCTATCCATTGGCCCTCACGGGCATTCTGCTCTCATTGCCGGCAATTCTGCTGGTCTCTCTTCAGGAACCAACCAACAGCCCTGTGCATGGAAGCTTCTGGCTGGTGGGTACCATCGCCATCTTTTTCATGTGGGGCTTGCAAGCCTACTTCATGAAATCGTCGGCCAATGCCATGAGTGCCGAAGAGCTATTTGTTTATATGACGCTCACCGGGCTTGCGTTGAGCCCAGTGGCCCTGGTGATGGGGCCTGGCATCCACGCGGGCTCCGGTGCCGGATTCGGAATTACGTACGTGATCCAATCGCTCAACGCAGTTGGCTGCCTGTTGTTTGTCTATGCGGTTCGATATGGAAAAGCAATCGTGGTCGTGCCCATGGTGAATGGCATGTTTCCCCTGGTCACGATTGTCGTCTCGCTGCTGATCTATCGGCAGATACCCAGCAAATCGAATTTGGCGGGAATGGTGCTGGCTCTGGTCGCGGTCCTTTTCATGGCCTTTGATGAGGTCAGGCACAGCCCTCCGGAAAGCGCATAGGCCGCGGTCTCTACTTCGCTTTGCGCCGCCGTTTTTCAGATGCCTGCGCCGTCGATTTGCGGACCACCAGTTCGGTTTCCAACGTGTATTCGGCCCCTTTGTGGCGTTTCAATTGCATCATTTTTTCCAATGCGTGAAAGGCCGTCATGCCGAGTTCTTCGCGCGGCACATTGATGGTAGTGAGCGAAGGACGCGCCAGGCCGGCAAAAGCGATGTTGTCGATGCCCACAACCGACACTTCTTCAGGCACTGGCACGCCGGCTTCTTCAAGGGCGCTCATTGCGCCCATAGCAATCAGGTCGCTGCCGCAGAAAATCACCGTAGGCATCTCTGGCGCGGCAAGAATTGCCTTAACGGCAGAGGCGCCGGCGTCAATGCGATAGTCGCAGTGGATGACCGGAAAGGGTCGCAGCATATTCTGGGCCAATCCTTTCACCAGAGCGGATTTAATGTGCTCCGCGGTGCGGCTTCCTTCTGGTCCGGCGATCACCGAAGCGCGGTGATGTCCGAGTCGGACGACATGCTCGATGGCCTGAGAGATTCCCCGGCTGTAGTCCACGTTAATGTTGCTGACCAATTTGCCGGCCGAGTATAGATTGCTGAACACCATGCTGATGCCCGCTTCCGCCAGGGGCGAGGCTGCGGCCATTTCGATCGAGGAAGTCAGAATCGCCACCCCGCTGACATCCTTTTCGACGAGTTTGCGCATGAGTGAATCCGTGCGGGTACGGCTGTACTCGGTGTTAAGAAGAAGCACGTCGAGGCCGTGGTCCCACGCGGCTGCCTGAAAGCCCCGGATCACCTCGGGATAAAACGGATTCGCGAATTCCGAAATCACCAGCGCCACGAGATCGCTCTGGCCGGTTGCGAGCCGCTGCGCATGAACATTCTTGTAATAACTGAGTTCCTCGACGACCGTGAGAACCCGAGCCCTGGTGTCGTCAGCAATATAGTGCGTATTGTTGAGAACCCGTGAAACCGTCGCTGGCGAGACGCCTGCTCTCCGCGCGACGTCCTTCATTGTGTAGGCCATAACCCGAGTCTCTTTCACGCCGGCAGGAATGCACAAGAAATATTTCGGGGAGATAGGAAAGCCATTTCACTATTACCATCGTCAGCCTTCAGCACGCACCGGCCACGACAAGGTCAGGGGATGCTTGTCGGACTCGAGAGCCGTGGCCGATTTCAAAACCGGGCACGAGAAAGTATCATACAGTCAAGACCCATCGTATTCAATATAAATAGCTTATGGTGAAACGCAAGTTTCACTTCGACTGGGCAAAGCAAATCCTATGCTTCTCTGCCTGGCGGCCGCATTGCGATCCTAGTTTCCCCTTGACAGGGTCAAAATTCCAGAACTATAGTTTTCTGAAATCGGTTTCCTATACTTGGATCGCACAGCCCAGCTAGGAGGACCGTATGAAAACCATCTGCGAGGACGCCGATTTTCTGACCCTTCGGGCGTGCAGATTCACATTGATCTTTCCATCAACCCAATAGCGGAGCCTTTTCGAGGGAAACCGGCGAAAAGAATTGAGCAGTGGGCATGGACAAGCAGAGCAGCGGAACAACTACACAAGTCAACGATTCAGGAGGCCGTACATGAAGAGGAAGACGGGATGGATTCAGCCCCTGCTTCTAGTCGTCTTTGGGATTGGGGCATGTTATGCGCAGAGCGTTAACTCCGGCGACATCCGTGGCACCGTGACTGACCCTACAGGGGCCCTGATTCCCGGAGTTACGGTTACGGTGATGAACACCGATACGGGTGTTTCGAAAGATTTCACTACCAACAGCGATGGCCTGTACGACACCAACTCCCTGGTTCCGGGCCCATACACGGTCACTTTTACGAAGGATGGTTTCGAGCAGTTAGTGCGCGGCCCCATCACCCTTGA
>JASHVU010000072.1 GCA_030044455.1 Acidobacteriaceae bacterium
TGCGCTGCTGGTGGATATCGTGAGCAAGAACGGCAACCTGTTGCTTGACGTAGGGCCAGAAGACGATGGAACCATTCCGCCGGTGCAGATGGAGCGGCTCAAGGCGCTTGGCGCCTGGCTCAAGCAGAACGGCGAGTCGATTTATGACACCGTGCCGTGGGTGCGTGCGGTGGGCAAGACTGGCGAAGGCGACGATCTGCGCTTCACGCGCAAGGGAAGTGATCTGTACGCGACAATTTTGGGGTCTCCGAAGACGCGGACGGTGACGATCGAGGGTGTGGCCGCCCGGCCAGGCGAGCTGGTGACAATGCTCGGCGACGTGAAACCGCTGGATGCGAAGGCATCCGGCGGCAATCTACAGGTGTTGTTGCCGGAGCATCTGCCCGGGAATTATGCCTATGTGCTGAAGCTTGCCGGGTACGCGCAGTAATCCCCGGCGTCACCGCCCCAGTAGTGCGAACAGACCTTAAAGCGCATTAGGAAATACTGTAAGGAGAAACCGACTTCACAAAGTCAGCGCGACCCCAAGGAGCGCTGACCCTGCACAACCGCGAGTGACATTACATCTTTTCCTAAAACGCCGTAGTGGTTGGTGTACTGCTCTGAACAGACCTCTTGCTGTCCGCCTCAGCTAAGTCGCCGATATTAGAGGCGCATTGTGTATCGAAGGGCTGGACCTTCCTGAATACGCCGGCGAGAGAGTGCAATGTAGCCGACGAAAGGTCCAGGGAGTCCTTGGCTGTTGCCGCTGAGATCAGGCCTTCGCAGGAATGCTGCGGGTAAACTGAGGCTCGCCGACGGTCCTCTCTTTCAGATTGATGGCGTCGGACAGAACCCAGGCGGCTGCGCCCAGGGCGATGCAGATTACGTTGCCGGCCCAGTTGAAATGATCGTGAGGGGCAGCGAGAAGCTTGGGCACCCACACCAGGATTTCAAAGCCGAAAATCATGATGGTGAGCAGGTGGGTGGCGAGCGCCGCCATGACGCCCGAGAGGATGGCGGCAGCGGCCATTAAAAAGAATGTGCCGGTAGCGGCAGTCCAGAACTTCTGCCCTGGGGGAATCCATTTGGGGACCCAGGTGGCCGCACCTGAGAAATAAATGAAGTGCACGACGCCGAATGAGATGACGCAGATGCCGTAAAGGCGGCTGAAGAGGGCCGTTTTGCCGGCCCAACGAGAATCGGGTGGCGCAAGCAGTGTGAACGCGACCGCCCCGCCGTTTACCAGCGAAAACTCCTCAAAGAAGTTGCCCCAATTGTCATAAACCATGGGAGAGATGAAGATCTGAATGACCCAAAGCAGGGTGAAGGCTGAGTAGAGGATGGTCAAAAAGAAGGCGCCGGCCTGAGCGGTTCGGCGCCAGAAGATTGCAAGCCCGGAGAGGAGCTCGCAGGCTGCTACGAGGTAAGCGAGAGCTTCGCGGAATGGAACGCCCGGCTGGACGCGCTGCCAATTGGTTGCAAAATCACCCCACGCCAGACCGACAACGCCGAGGAGAATTGCGGCCAGTCCAAAGGACCAAAGTCCGAGTTGCGATTGAGGATTCCGGCTGATCATCGTTTTCGAATCGCGTATCGGAAGGGCCTGCCACTTGAGATTCGTTCGAAATGTGGTTATCGTCCATGACCAGTTTCACAGGCGACTTCATAGCCACCTGTTGATGGTTGAAGTACTCCGGATTGGTACGGAACGGACAAGCAGATTCAAACAGATAAGGGACAGGATTTGGTCTCGGTTGCCCCGATTCATTCAGGTGGCAAGGTCGCGCGCGCGAAGAATGGCTATGGCGGATGGGAGACCTTGATTTTATTGTGGAGAGGTAAGCGGCATCGGAGAATGATGCTGCTTGCAATTTGGAGGCCTTGACGAGATCCAAAGAGAGAGGGGCTGACCGCGGACCTGACTGTGCGAATCGGCCCCCACTCCCTATGGCGCCTGCAAGCGCCTGGGGAACAGTGCAACGCATCGACATTCAGATCGTTATTGACGATGTGCTCTCCGGGATTCATGATGGGGCGATCCTTTTGTAACTTCATTTCGGGCTGCGCAGCGAGTTGAGTGGAAGGAGAATTCAGGATGCGGCATCGAAATCTGGCGTGGTGGCTGGGTGCGATGTTGGGTGCAGCTTCTTTGGCCCTGTTTCTGGGATGGTCAACGCGTGCCAGCGTAGCCGCAACCGACGCACAGGACGGTTCGCGCAGACCGGTGCTGGTTGAACTGTTTACCTCAGAGGGTTGCTCAAGTTGCCCGCCTGCCGACCTCCTGCTCGCCAAGCTCGATGAAATGCAGCCGATTCCGGGTGCGCAGGTGATCGTGCTCAGCGAACATGTCACTTACTGGGACCACGACGGATGGCGTGATCCGTACTCACTGGATTCGGTTACCGATCGGCAAAAGTGGTATGGATTCAAGTTCGGTTTGAGCGACGTATATACGCCCCAGGCAGTAGTGGACGGCACAGTGCAGGTATTGGGCAGCGACGGCAACAAGCTGGTCCACGCCATAGAAGCGGCCGAGGCTGAGCCTAAGGCGGACCTGACAATCTCGGGCGCGGCGTGGACCGAAGACGGTATCAAATTTGCCGTCCACCAGGCGGGTGCGGCGGCAACCAATTCGAAGACGACGCTTGATGCGGCTCTGGCAGAGGACGTGACCGAAACGCAAGTGAAAGGCGGCGAAAACGCCGGAAAGACACTGCGCAACATAGCCGTTGTACGCGATTTTAAAGAGATTGGCCCGGCAGTCGACGGTGACCGTGAGATTTCGATGCGAGTGCCGGCAGGAGAGATGAAGGGTCTATCTGGGCCCGTTCGGCTAATCGTGTTCCTCTCAGATAAACACAG
Source organism: Acidobacteriaceae bacterium (assembly GCA_030044455.1). Classification (GTDB taxonomy): domain Bacteria; phylum Acidobacteriota; class Terriglobia; order Terriglobales; family Acidobacteriaceae; genus Telmatobacter. Next base: position 2,845 of record JASHVU010000072.1, read on the forward strand.
CGGTCGCGTTCTCGGAGTTCAAGAAGAAACAATCTCGCGTTGAAAATGATAAGGCTCGTGGCCGGATAGGGGCGGGAGGTCCAACGCGCGCTTATACCGAGAGAAGTTGTCGAAGGCGGCTGGCCCCCATGCGCATCTGGTCTTCAGGCGTATTGCCGTACCCGAGAATAAAGCCACTGCGGGCGCCGGGACCGGTCCAGCAGGGAGATAAGGGCCAGAGCCAGAGCTTCTCCTTTGCCCCGCGCGCAGCAATTTCAGTGTCGTTATAGCCATCAGGCAACGTGACCGAGAGATGCATACCAGCTTCGGAGCCGTGAATTTCTACCAGGCTGCCGAGCTCCTGCTGAAGGCTCTCTACAAGCGCTTCGCGGCGGGATTTGTACAGCGATCTCATGCGGCGAATATGCCTGACAAAGTGGCCCGAGCTCATAAAGTCGGTCAAAACTTCCTGAAACAGATAGGGGGGGAAAATGTCCATGGAGAATCGCACTCTCATGAATGCGTCAACCAGATCGGGCGGAATCACGATGTAGCCCAGGCGCAGAGAAGGGAAGAGGACCTTGCTGAAGGTCCCGATATAAATTACGCGCTCCGCGGAATCGAGTCCCTGGAGGGACGAGATAGGCTGGCTTTCAAATCGAAACTCGCTGTCGTAGTCATCCTCAATAATCCACGCGGATGAGCGCCTCGCCCACTCCAGCAGTTGCAATCGACGTGAAATGCTCATGGTAACGCCCAGCGCGTAGTGATGAGAGGGCGTGACAAATGCCGCACGAGCCCTGCCTGCGTGCTCGATGCCGAA
>JASHVU010000073.1 GCA_030044455.1 Acidobacteriaceae bacterium
GCGGCTGGCCGCAAACATCTGGCGGCGGAGGTTGAGAACTGGGAGCGTCTGGCCGGAGCCGTCAACCTGGTACTGGCAGACATTTGAGGACGGAGGACGGCGATGCTCAGCGAAGTTTGGTCCCGGGCACGATTCTTTTTCGCCGGAAAGCGGCGCGACGACGTGGACGACGAGATCCGCTTTCACTTCGAACGGCAAATCGAGGCCAATCTTGCCGCCGGCATGAGCCTCGTCGAGTCGCGCCGGCAGGCCGCCATCGCCTTCGGAGGGCAAGAGCGCGCGCGTGAGCAGTGCCGCGAGGCGCGGCCATCGTGGAGTCTCGAATTGCTGTTCCGCGACCTCCGTTTCGCCGCGCGCGGCCTGTTTCGCAATCCCGGCCTCACCACGGTGTCAGTGCTAACGCTGGCGCTGGCCATCGGCGCCAATACCACCATCTTCAGCTTGATCAACCAGGCGCTGCTCAGCTCCCTGCCCGTTCGCGATCCTCAGCAATTAGTGGTCCTCAGCTTTAAAGGTGACGTTGATGGGCACACTCACTCCGACGGCGGAGACACGCCCGGGCATCACTACGAGTTTTCCTACCCCATGTATTGCGATCTGCGTGACCGCAACAGCGTGCTGAGTGGATTGATCGCCTCTGCCGCTGCCACTGCCGGAGTGACGTGGAACAATCATGCCGAGGCTGCTACAGCCGAGATCGTAAGCGGCAACTACTTTAACGTCCTCGGCATACAACCGGCAGTTGGACGGCTCCTGACGTCGAGCGATGAAACCGCCCAAGGCGCCAACCAGGTGGTAGTGCTCAGTTTCGATTACTGGAAGAATCACTTGGAAGAGGCGCCGGTCGTGAATCGGGCAATTCTTATCAACGGAACGCCATTCACTGTCGTCGGTGTCGCCGCGCCCGGATTTCACAGCGTGGTGTGGGGACGCATGCCTGCCCTCTACGTTCCAGTAACGATGCAGTCCACACTTCAACCGGAATGGGCTGCCCTTTCTGATCGAAAAAACTATTGGCTTACAATTGTCGGGCGAATGCGGCCGGGAATGACGGCGGCTCAGGCCTCGGCTTCACTCAACCCACTCTTCCACGCTATTCGCGCGCAGGAGTTCACGGCATTGCACGACCAGTCGCCCAAATCGCGGAAGGGCTTTGTCGATCACTCTCGCCTGAACGTCGATGCAGGAGCGCGGGGTTTCTCGCCGCTTCGCGATCAGGTGCGCACCCCGCTCCTCATCATCATGGGAATGGTTGTTTTGGTCATCGCCATGGCGGTGGTGAACGTAGCCAGCCTGTTGCTGGTGCGTGCCGCCAATCGGGTGCGCGAGTTCAGCGTGCGCTACGCCATGGGAGCGACCGGGCCGCAGATTCTGCGCCAGTTGCTGTGTGAAGGCATGCTGTTGGGATTTGTGGGCGCATTGCTGGGGCTGGCGATTGCACCTGAGACGCTGCGCCTCTTGATCCACTGGATGCAGGGAGCCTCGGACGGCGACATTACGTTGACGGCTACTCTCGATTGGCGCGTGTTTGCATTCGCAGTTGCGATCATGCTGGCGGGGAGCATCGTCTTCAGTCTGGCGCCGGCTGTACAGTTCTGGAATCCGCGCCTGGCCGACGCGCTCAAGCAGCAGATGAGCGCCGGTCGGAGCGGATCGCTGCATTTCCGCCGCACTTGCGTCGCGCTGCAAATCGGATTCAGCCTTTTGCTGATGGTAGGCGCGGGCATGTTCATGCGCACCATTCAGAATCTTCGTAACGTCGATCCCGGATTTGCTACCGATCGTCTGCTCACCTTCGACTTGGCGCCCGAGCTGGCAGGTTACCCGCCTGTCGGCGTTGCACCCGTAGAACTCCGCCTTCTCGATAGTATCGCTGCCCTGCCGGGCATTCGCTCCGTCGGCGCCACCAACGACAGGGATCTTGCCGATGACGAGATCCAGGGCGACGTATACGCGACCGGCGTGGCCACCAAGCCGGTCGATGACGAGTTCGATGTCGAATTGCCGTGGGTGAGCAATAGCTACCTGCAGACGCTGGGAGTTCCTCTGCTGGCCGGACGATTCTTCAACGCCTCCGATACGGCCACTTCGCAAAAGGTAGCCATCGTCAACCAGAGCTTCGCTCAGCACTACTTTGCCAGCCCGCAGGCCGCACTGGGTCACCACATCGGCCGTCCGCTCCGGCCGGCTACCGATGCCGTCATCGTTGGCGTGGTACGCAACGTGAAGCATGCCACGGTGCGCGATCCCTCCATAGCGGAGTGCTACACCCTCTTCCAGCAGGCTGTGAAGCCGACGGGCCTCACCTTCGACGTGCGTACCTGGCAGGATCCCGACTCGGCCGTTGGCAGCATTCGCGCAGCGGTGGCGAACATAGACACCAAACTGATTGTGAACAACGTCGTCAGCATGCGCGGTCAGATCGACGAGAACATTGCGCCCGAGCGCACCATCGCCTTTCTCGCTTCGGTATTTGCCGCCATGGCGGCGCTGCTGGCAGGCATCGGCCTATATGGCATCCTTGCGTTTTCCACGGCTCAGCGCACACGCGAAATAGGCATCCGCATGGCGCTCGGCGCCAAACGCAGCAGAGTGGTGCGGCTCATCCTGCGCGAAACCATGATTCTCACCGGATGTGCCGTCGGTGTCACGGTCCCCATCGCTTTGTTGGCGACGCACGCCATTCGCAGCCAACTCTTCGGCGTCTCCTCCGCCGACCCAGCGGTCTATGCTGCCGGTATCTTCGCTGTTTGCGTGGTGGCCGCATTGGCAGGATTCGTCCCAGCCCGTCGCGCGGCAAGCGTCGATCCCGTCCATGCTTTGCGTACCGAGTGATGACGGCCCACGTTACAATTACCCGGGCCGCCAATCTTAAACGCATTTTCTGTGTTTAGGGTGGGATACCACGAAAAACCACCTGGTCCGTGCGCTAGAATCATCGCCAGGAACCGAGCCATGCGCAAGACCGCAGAATTTCTGAGCCTCGCAGCCCTTGCCGCGCTCATTTTCATCATCGTCAATGTGTTCTACGGCCCTCATCCGCTCCCGGGCCGGATTCCAACCCACTTCGACGCACACGGACAAGTCAATGGATGGGGTTCGCCTCGATCGCTGCTCTTCTTTCTGGCCTTCAGCGTTGCAATGTATCTCCTTCTGACTGGGGTGTCTCGGTTCCCCTCTTTATTCAATTATCCAGTCAAGGTCACTGAATTCAATCGAGCGCAACTCGAGCAACTGGCCCTGAGCCTGCTCTCCTGGATCAAAGCCGAAGTGCTGACCTTCTTTGTGTGGATGGAATTTGCGATGGTTCAAGCAGCCCGCAACCCCGAGCGCGGATTATCGCCCTACCCGGTGGGGGCGTTTGTAGTCATTGTGTTCTCTACAATTTTCGTGCACATTGTGGCCATGTTCCGTGCCGCAAAAACCAGCCAATAGAATTGGCGCACTGCGCCACATTGCCCAAAACAATTTGCCGTGGTGGTTCGATCCTCCACGGAGCAAGCTAAAGGCTGACAGCTAAGAGCTGATTGCTGCTTTTAGAACACCCACAGGCTGGCAAGCACGAGGAGCATGGCCGCGATGGTCAGAAACTGGTACGCGTACTCTGAATCACGGACTGAGATGTGCTCAGGCGGTTCGTAGCGGCCGGACGCGGTGCATGTTGCGGACCCACTTTCGGGAAAGTTGTGCATCCTTGGCCTGCTTTCTATTCCTCGCGGCAAATTGTCGATCGTCCGCCTCGGTCTTGCGCTGAGGCTTGATATCCAATTAGACCCCGAGATGTGTGCTGGAGATTCGCGGTTTTCGAAAAACGCCGAAGAATTCATACGTTATTAGAAGAGTTTGATGTCCGGTGTTCACTCTCCAACTTGCGCAATTGCGCGGTAACCCGCGGGTGATCACGTCCGTCACCGTTCCGGTGTACAATTTCGCACGTGAGCGCCGGTCCACAACTTGTTCGTCCCGAGGCTCCGCCGGAGCGCACCTGGCTGCCCCTGGCGATTGCTGCAATCGTTGTCCTGGTCATTCTCGGCGGGCTGGTAATGTATTTCGGACACGGTAAAGCCACGCCGCAGGTGACGCCGATCTCGGCGCCGCTCGACGCCTACGCGGCCAGCCTGCCAATCAGCCAACTTGCCATGAGCGAATCGGCCAACCTGGCCGGCGGCAAGGTCACATATCTCGACGGCCAGATCGCTAACACCGGCGATCGGACCATCACCGCTGTGACCGTCCAGGTGCTCTTTCGCGATCCGGCACATGAGGTGGCGCAGAACGAGACTCAACCGCTCAAGCTGATTCGAATGCGCCAGCCGTACATTGACGTGGAACCGGTGTCTGCCGCGCCGCTCAAGCCGGGCGACCGAAGGGACTTCAGGCTCATCTTCGACACCGTTGCACTGGATTGGGACGGGGCCTACCCCGAAGTGCGAGTCGTCCGGGTCGAATCCCAATAGCCATTCGAAATTCCGCGCGGCCTTGTCACCTTGCGCCTCTGGTTCCTCTATTGATCTGCGGGTGGATTCCCATTACACAGTAGA
>JASHVU010000722.1 GCA_030044455.1 Acidobacteriaceae bacterium
ATCGCGGCCACGCGCTCGTTTCACAAGAGGCTGGAGTAGGGAGAAGAATCAATGTTCGCGCGGCTCAAACAAATGCTCATCAAGGAGTTCATCCAGACCCTGCGCGACAAGCGCACGCGCCTCATCCTCATCGCCCCGCCCATCGTCCAAATGCTCATCTTCGGTTATGCGGCTACGTTCGAGATTCATCACGTCGCCACCGTGGTGCTCGACCAGGATCACAGTCAGCAAAGCCGTGAACTTATTTCGCGTTTCACATCGAGCCCGTACTTCGACGTTGAGCGCCAGCTCACCGACCGCAGCCAGGTTCGCGACCTGATCGATCGTGGCGACACAACTGTGGCTCTCGAGATCGATGCAGGTTTCGCCCGGAAGCTCGAAAAAGGCGAAACCGCGCCGGTACAGGTGATCGTCGACGCCACCAACTCCAACACTGCCCTCATTGCATCGGCTTACGTTTCGCAGATCGCTCTCGACTTCGCCCGCCAGTCGCAACAGGTTCGCTTGAGCCGCATTGCGCCGGCCCTCATCTCTCAAGTTCCGTCGGTCTCTCTTGAACAGCGCCCCTGGTACAACGTCAACGTCAGCAGCCGCTGGTTTTTTGTGCCAGGCGTCATCGGCAGCCTCGCGCTGGTCCTGGTCATCACGCTCACTGCTTTTGCCGTGGTCCGGGAACGCGAGATCGGCACGCTCGAGCAGATCATGGTCACGCCGATCCGGCCATTTGAGTTCATCCTGGGCAAGACCCTGCCGTTCTTCCTTATAGGACTCTTCGATGTCGCGCTCATCGCTGTTGTGGGCACGTTATGGTTCCAGGTGCCGTTTCGCGGCCACATCGCCGTGCTGGCACTCGGTTCAATTCTTTTCCTCATCTGCATGCTGGGCGCAGGGCTGCTTATCTCCACCGTCTCATCCACTCAGCAGCAGGCCATGGTCACCGCCTTCTTTTTCATCATGCCGGCCATCACCTTCTCCGGCTTCGGATTTCCCATCGCCACCATGCCTGTCTGGCTGCAATATTGCACCTACCTGAGCCCATTGCGCTACTTCCTCGTTGTCCTGCGCGCAACCTACCTGAAAGGCATTGGCCTGGACATCCTTTGGCCGCAGATGGCCGCCATGGGCGCGCTGGGATTCGGCCTGCTGATGATTGCCATCCTGCGTTTCAATAAAGCCGTCGAATGATCCCGATTTCCACTCTCTCCGGCCGGCGATGCTCCGAGTGCAATCTGATGCGCGAGTGTGAGACAATTCCCCTCCGGCTGAGATCAGGGCCGGTCATTTATCCTTCATGGGAGCAGAGTGAATCCCTGACAGGCTGTCCAAAAACCTTGCTGATGTGCGCCAAGTGTCAGGGCACGGCTTTACAAGCTGCGAAAAACTCGTCTTGGTATCGTTTTGTAACAATGGCGCGGCCTTAGCCGGGCCGCAAGCGTTTTCCTCTTAACGTCGGGCTTCAGCCCCTGAGGGATGGTTTTCCGACACTTCGCAATGAGGTATGAGTTTTCGCCACCTGCTAAGGCACTGTTCGCGATCTGGACACATTCTCCAGGCCGCAAAACGTGCGCATCTAACCATACTAAGCACTCCGGCGCAGGCCGGTGAAGCACCGAATCAAGCGTAAGCACCGGGAGTTCGACGGCTGATGATGGAATTCCATATCTCGCTCGAGGCGCGCGAGCGCTACCAGTTCGCCGAATCCCTCTTCTCCTACAACGGCAACGTCGTCTTCGCCAGCATGGGTGCGTGCCGCGAGTTTGCCCACCACATGAACTCCGTCCGCGAGGCGCACAAATATCCTGAGCGCGCGGTGCACGCCGGTCAGTTGTGGGCCATGGGCCTGATTGACGAGGTCAGCCACGTGCTGATGGCCCGCTACCGTGAGCAGTTCGATCCTGAAGTGATGACCCGCGCGCTCGACTGGTTCAGCCAGCAGGTTGGTCCGGAGGCCGTCGACACCATGTTGCTGGCCTTCGTCGAGCAGTTCCCCGGCCAGACCGTGATCCGCGGCCTCGAGACTCCAAGGAAGTGGCTGGCCGGTTCAACCGGTAACACTCCGCATCGGGCCGCTGCGCTTGAAGAACTGCTTCTCCTCTGGACGGCCAACCGCAATCAGGCTTTTCGCCCCTTTGAGGAGCTTTTCGAAGACAAATCGCTGGCCGAAAGAACCGTCTACCGCCAGGTAATCGCGCAAATGCCGGAGTACTTCCGAACCCGCCCGCTGATTCCCATTCCCGACGCCAAGCCGCTCAGCCTGTTCGATCTGTTGCGCGCGCCTGCTGAGGGTTCGCCCGCTTCGCTTGCCGATCAACTTCAGCTTATCCGCAAGCTATGGAAGCCTCTGCTCGGCGAAGATGTCGAGCGGCTCATCCAGGTGGCCGGAGAGATTTTGCGCGAAGAGGAACTCGCCATCTGGATGCAATTCAACCCGCCCGCCGCCCAGGCCCGCGCCGCCGCCGAGGCCGCGGCCAGGCGCCGCTGGGAGACAGGTACCCAACAATGGCCCTCCATCGTCAGCACAGCCCAGGTTCCGGTCTTCGGCGATCCCGCTCACGAGTACGAAAAATTTTCGCCCGATACGGCATGGATGCCCACCACCGTGCTGATCGCCAAGAGCACTTACGTGTGGCTCGCGCAGATGAGCCGTCAATACGGCCGCCACATTGGCCGCCTCGACGAGATTCCCGACCAAGAACTGGCCACCCTCGCGCGTCGCGGCATCAATACGTTATGGCTCATCGGGGTTTGGGAACGCAGTCGCGCGTCAAAGACTATCAAGCAGCTTTGCGGCAACAGCGACGCGGTTGCCTCGGCCTACTCGCTCTACGACTACACCATCGCCGACGACCTTGGCGGCGAGTCGGCCTACATCAATTTGCGCGACCGCTCCTATCGCCATGGCGTGCGCCTGGCCAGCGACATGGTTCCCAACCACATGGGCATCGACTCATCATGGGTGGTCGAACACCCCGAGTGGTTCATGTCGCGCAGCGACTCGCCCTATCCTGCGTACTCCTTCAACGGGCCCGATCTTTCCAATGACGGCCGCGTCGAAATCAAAATCGAGGATCATTATTTTGAGCAGACCGATGCCGCCGTCGTCTTCCGCCGCCGCGACAAGGCCACTGGAGAGATCCGCTACGTCTACCACGGCAACGACGGCACCAGCTTCCCATGGAACGACACTGCCCAACTCGACTACCTGAACCCCGCCGTGCGCGAGCAGGTTATCCAGACCATCCTCCATGTCGCGCGACTCTTCCCGGTGATCCGCTTCGATGCAGCCATGACGCTGGCCAAGCGGCATTTTCACCGACTCTGGTTTCCTGGTCCCGGCTCAAGTGGCGCCATTCCTTCGCGCGCCGAGTACGGCATGAGCCAGGCGGATTTTGACCGCGCCATGCCACATGAGTTCTGGCGCGAGGTGGTCGACAGGGTCGCGGCAGAGGTGCCGGGAACGCTGCTCTTGGCAGAAGCCTTCTGGCTCATGGAAGGCTACTTCGTCCGCACCCTCGGCATGCATCGCGTCTACAACTCCGCCTTCATGGTCATGCTGCGAGACGAAGACAACGCCAAGTACCGTTCGGTTCTCAAAAACACGCTCGAGTTTGATCCCGACATCATGAAGCGCTACGTCAACTTCATGTCGAATCCCGATGAAAGAACGGCAATTGATCAGTTCGGCAAGGGCGACAAGTGCTTTGGCGTTGCCGCCATGATGGCCACGCTGCCAGGCCTGCCCATGTTCGGCCACGGCCAGGTCGAGGGGTTCACCGAAAAATACGGCATGGAGTACCGCTGGCCGCGATACGAAGAAAATCCTGACCACTGGCTCGTCGAGCGCCACGACCGCGAAATTGCACCCCTGCTCAAACGACGCTGGCTCTTTGCCGAGAGCGAGAACTTTCTGCTCTATGACTTCTTTACCGCCAATGGCTCGGTTGATGAAAACGTCTTCGCCTACTCCAACCGCACCGGCGGCGAGCGTGCGCTGGTTGTCTACAACAACCGCTACGGATCGACACATGGTACGATCGACAATTCGGCGGCCTATGCCGACAAAGGGTCAGGCCAGCTCAAGCAGCGACGCCTGCGCGAAGGGCTGGGACTGAGTGCCGACCCAATCGCTGTTCTGGCTTTCCGCGATTCGCTCACCGGCCTCGAATATCTGCGCCGCGCCCATGACTTGCTCGAACGCGGTCTAACGCTTGAGCTCAATGCCTATCAGTCTCACGTCTTTCTCGACTGGCGCGAGCTCAAGCCCACCCTTCAGCAGCCCTGGGACAAGCTCAGCGATCAGCTTGCCGGCCACGGGGTTCCCAATCTCGACGACGCTCTCGTCGATCTCGGCCTCCGCCCCGCGCACGATGCGTTGCGCAAGCTGCTCGATCCCGCCATCGTCAGGCAATTTGCCGATCTCGCCGACCAACCGCGTGCCGTTCCCGCTGCCGACCGGCCCACCGAACGCGAGCGCGGCGGATACTTCGACCAGGTCTGGGAGCGTACTGAGAGATTCCTCAAGCAGGCGCAGGTTGCCTACGCATCACGCCTCGCCGAGGCCGGACAGCCGGTTGCTCCCTCCCAGCCCATCGACATTGGCTCGTTCGCGCTCGTCTTCCGTCGCCGATTGCGTGCCGCCATGCGCCTGCCGAGTGTTGAATCGCTCTTCCCCTCGCCGTGGACTGTTGCGGCGCGCCGTATGTTGCCCAGCCCGAGCCCGGAGTTCACGGCTACGGCCATGTGGGGACCGATCTTTGCATGGTGCGCGCTCGAACTGTTGGCCGAGACCGTTGACGGTGAGAATCCCGAACGCGCGGCGCTCGATCTCTTTGACCGCTTGCGCTTGCGCGAACCGTTCGCCCGCGCCTTTACCGCACTCGGCTTTGAAGGCGAGCAAGGCTGGCGTGTAGCCGCGCGCATTAAGGTGGTGCTGCTCACCGGTGCCGGCGTTGGCGCTCAAGAAAAGGAGACAGGCCCTTCACCCGCTTCAGAGTTACCGACAACCCCCGCATCCATTCCGTCGACAAGCCTCGAATCTGTCGCACCGAGCTCCAGTCCCCGGTCCCCATCGTCGGTCCCAGTATTCGTAGCGCCGGACTCCAGTCCGGCCGTCCTGGCAGGGTCCACGTTGCCAGACGTCTCAGTTTCCGAAACCGAAACCCGCGAAGCAAAGTCGGGCGCTCCTGCTCCCTCGCACTTGGAGAACCGGGAAGGGAAGCCGGAGCCTTCGATACCTCCACCTGATTCCCCCAACGTTGTCCTCGCGCCCTCGCTCTGGCTCGACCCCGACGTCCGCTGGCTCACCGGCGTACACGAGGCGGAGGGCCACATTTACCTGCTCCGCGAACGCTACGAAGAACTGCTCTGGTGGATGCTGATGCCGTCGCTCCTGAAGATCGCTGGCCAGGCTTCGCCCGATCGCGCCGCTGTCGCAG
>JASHVU010000074.1 GCA_030044455.1 Acidobacteriaceae bacterium
CTTGCCCCGCCCCTAATCATTTCAGAAGAAGAAGCAACGGTGGCTCTCGACATCCTCGAAGAATCGCTCGCCATCGTCGAAAAAGATCACGAGCATGCTGCAGCCGCGGTGGCAACCGCCTGAGGTTAACCAATACGCAAAAAGAGAAGGGCCGGCAACGCATGGCCGGCTTTTTCTTATCCAGTCGCATGGTTCGCATTCCTCTCGCCCTGGACTGACGTCTCTTAATGCCTCTTCACTTCTTCACTCCTTCAGTCTCATGTTGGCAATCTCGCTGGTCCTGTGAGCGGCGCGCTCAAGATTCTGCGCCATCTCCTGCGTCGCCAGATGTTGCTCTTCAGCGGCAGCCGCCATCTGGTGCGACACTCCTGAAAGTTCTTCCGTATGGTTCGCAATGCGTTCGATGGCCGCAACCGCCGTCGTGATGTCTGAGCCAATCGCCGAAACCTTGGTCTGAATCTCCGCGGTCGCCTTGGCAGTCTGTTCGGCCAGCTTTCTTACTTCGCTGGCTACAACGCTGAAGCCCTTACCGTGCACCCCGGCCCGAGCAGCTTCAATATTCGCGTTCAGCGCCAGCACGCTGGTCTGCGTCGCGATTGAGGCAATCAACTCCGCAACCTTCGCCACTCCGCTGCTCGATTCTTTCAGGCTCAAAATTGAGCTCTTGCTTTCGTCCGTCGCCATGCGCGACTTCTCCGCGGCCTGGGCCACACTCTCTGCATTCCGCGCAATCTCGCCAATGCTCGCCTCAATCTCGTGCGTGGCCGCCGCCACCATCTGCAGGTTCCCATTCAGATGCTCAATGTCGTTTCGCTGCGACTCCTGCGCATGGCGAAAAGCATCAATCGTCTGCTGGGTGCTTATGCCCCAGATCACAACCGCGCCTATGTACTCGCCGGCCTCATCGGTCATTGCCTCGATTTGCTGGTCGAGCTTCACCGGACCAAGCTCGATGGTCGCCTTATGCGGCAACTCATGTTTGCCGCCATATTTTTTGTGTCCCAGGATTCTGTCGATTCCATCCTCCGACTTGTGAAAAATATGGATCGATTTGCCCACCATCTGGTCGACGGGAACCGGCAAATGCGGCTGCAAAGTCTTCAGCGTTTTGCGCGACGCTCGATTGATATAGCGAAGGATCAGATCCCGGTCACAAAACATCGCATTGGCGGGCAGCGCATCGAGCGCGTACTCAAAGCTGCGATCCACCGCGGTTTCATCCACCACGCTATCCTCATCCTCAAAAAGGGCTGGCGCTGCATCTTCCTTTTGCCGCGAAAACAACCCGCCCAGCAATCCATGAGACATTTCCGTTTTCTCCTGTTTCGCCCAATCTCAGTTTCGAGCAAATCTGCGTCAGCCATCGCCGAATGAATCGACGCAGGTCCATCTCATTCCCAATTGCGAATCTCCGGTTCCAAATCAGGAATGCGTAGCCAGCCTTCTCCACGAATCTCATCCTGAGCGACCGAAGCGCGGCGCAGGGAGTCAAAGGACCTGCATTTGGCGATGCTGACCGCAATGAATGGCGAAGCATTGTGCTGAGAACTTTTGGAAAACCACTCTAGATCCCCCTGACCGGAAAGCCGCGATTTGCGTCCCATCACCGCAAAGGTTGAAAATGGTTTTCCATGCAATCCATGAGAGAGCTGCGCGTGGGCGTGCTGCGCTCGGTGATTGATGGGCTCGATCGCGTTTCACGCCTAGGCGGCCGCAACCCCGAGCTTCCACCCCATCTCGTCACGGGCCTTGCAGGTGAGAAGGAAGCGTATTTCTATTTGCTGCGTCAGGGCTACCTGGTGGTGGCGACGCGCTGGTCGGCTGGCAATCTGCCCGGCGACATCGACATGGTTGCCTGGAAAGGCTCTCTGCTCTGCATGATCGAAGTGAAAACGCGCACCGCGCACGATGTCACACCCGCCGAGGTCGCGGTCGATAGCCATAAACGCTCCATCCTTCGCCGCCTTGCGCAACGATATATACGCCAGCTGCCCCAGGCCAGCGGCTCACAACCTGTCCCGCCTCAGGTGCGGTTCGATGTCGTCAGCGTTTATCTGCTGCCCGGTGCCAAGCCCGAAATTACACACTTTGAAAATGCATTTGGATGGAGCGAGCGCGGGCACAACCGGGAATAGATTCAGAACCGGAAGCTTTTTACAGGATCTGGACAGGGATCGGTGTATCCTCTTGAGTGCAGTTTTATTGAGGAAGTTCCGATGAACAAGGTTGTAACATTTCTGATTACCACGAACGCAGATACCGCGGTCGCGTTTTATCGCGATACGCTGGGGCTGAAGTTCCTCCGTGATGACGGCTTCGCGCTCGTCTTCGATTTGGGCGGCGTGATGCTGCGCATCAGCAGGGTTCCGGAGTTTAACCCGGCACAACATACGGTTCTTGGCTGGGAGTCGGAAAACATCGCCGTCACCGTCGACGAGCTCGCGGCAAAAGGAGTCGCCTTCAATCGCTATCCCAGCATGGGCCAGGACGAACGCGGCATTTGCACATTTCCCGGTGGAGATAAGGTCGCGTGGTTCAAAGATCCCGACGGAAACGTGCTGTCGATCTCGCAGCACGCCGCGTAGCGACTCCTGCTGATTCACTCCGCAATCGAACTACAGCAGATGAAACTTACCCCTGTGCGTCCTTGTATTCCTCGTGCCACGCCATTTGGATGGCCTCGAGTTTCGCTTCATTCGACTTGGTCGGGTCGTCGGCGAAACCTGCGAGTTCGGTCACGTAACGGTGCAGATCGGTAAACCGCACGGTCAACGGGTCGATCTCAGGATGCTTCTCCTGCAACTGAATGCCGATCTCTTCGGCGTCGGTCCAATGAATCTCGCGCGGCATCTTTTCTCCTAAATGCGGATTTAGCGTCGTTCTCCCCCGGTCCCCAAATGCGAGGGACCCGGGGGCACCCTCATCTGTGGTTGATTGAGCGGGAAAACTATTTGTTCTCCGCCAGTGCCAGCGGCTTGCCTTCCGACGTGTAGTTGCGGTTCCACTTGGGAATCTCGACCACATAGTTGCCTGGCTTCGTAATGACGGCCTGGCAGCCGAGGCGCGAATCCAACTGCTGGTCGGCTGCCATGTCGAGCCGGTCGAGTTCGTCGTCGTCCGCCTCGCTTATGCCGGTCTGGTCCTTGATCCACAGATGGCAGGTAGTGCACGCACACGAACCGCCGCACGCGTGATCGAGAAAGATGTTGAAGTTCTCCGCCACATCAAGAAACGACATCGGCTTGCCGTGATGTTCGTACGGCATGGTGCCGAATTCAAACTCAACGGTACGGCCCTCGGGCATAAATGTCACCCGCACAAGTTTTTCAGGCGGGATGTTCTTGTTGGTTTCGGTCATGAGATTGATCCTTACATCGTCCCTGCGGGACT
>JASHVU010000723.1 GCA_030044455.1 Acidobacteriaceae bacterium
CGATGATTTGCTCAGGCTCGGATTTGAGGCGGAGCGTCCAGATCCACTGCTCGCCGCGTTCGATGGCCGGCAACGCAATATCGCGGATGTACGTGAGGGCGCCGTCAGGTGGGTAGGGCCAGGGAACGACGTTCTTGAGATAGCGCACGATCTCCCACTGCGGAAAGACGGCCTGAATCTGCGGCGCGTCGTCGAGCGCGAGCGGCTTGAGAATAAGGCGCGCCGTCTGGCCCGCGGGGGTCATGGGGGAATCATACAGGGGTCAGTGAACAGTGTTCAGTGGTCAGAGGAAACGCTCAATTTGGCAGCGACCAGATTTGATTCAGTTGATTGTGGCTGCAGGTTTCAAGCGTTACGGACCCGCCGGTTGCGGCAGCCGACGTGTTGGTCAGGCACATTTTGTTGCCGGCGCTAACAAGGTTGCCAGCCAACGTATAGTGCCACTGCTGATCCAAACCTGCTTTGCAGGCCGCCAAAGCTGGCTTGCCGCCTGCGGCAGTCAAGCACTGTTCTCCAGACCTCAGCTCGCCGCGCGCTGTGACGGTCCACAATTCGGCTGCTGCGCCAGAGCAGTCTTCAACCGAGCCGGGAGCGGCAAGGCAGTGTGCGTATCCGTCGATCGAGTCGTGCGGCTTGTCGGTGGTCATCACGATCACGCCTGTGCGCTTTGGTGCGCCGCATCCGGCGTGTGGATGAACGCGCCAAATCGCGGTATCGTGCGCCTCGACGGTTGCCCGCAAATCCGAGAGTGACATCTGACGGTTTCCCGTCCAGAGGTTGTCGGCATCGAGAGTACAGCCGGAAGCCGCAAAACCAAGCTCGGCGGGTTCGATCCGAAATCCCAACGGCGCATCCCCGCGATTGAGAACCGCAACTGCATAATCGCCATTCTTGAGTGGCTTCATTAGTAAATCTGAAGTCGCAGTTCGGCGCACCAGCGTCGCATCCCGACCCAGCGGGTCCTGATCGATGGCAATCACTTTGCGGTTGCCCAGAATCGCGATCGCATCGGGACTGAGCTTGCCGACCTCCGAACTGAGAATGAGGGGGGCCGACATCATGGACCACAGCGCCATCTGGCTGCGCGATTCGGCCAAACTTAATCCGCTGTCGCCGCCGATGATGAAGTCGGCATCGTTCCAGTTGCCGGGCTTTTGAAAGCGGCCGAGTGGCAGATTATAGGCGTAGTTGAACAGTACGCTCTTGAAGCGCGGCTGATCGGGAGTCTTGGTGCTGTAGTTGGCCATGTCGTCGCCTTCACGCCAAAGCTGCCCGTAGCCGCGCACCCAGGTGAGCACGTCGTACCACTCGGGGCTGAATTCAAAATACGCAGGAGCCGACTCAGAAAACACGATGGGCCGGCCCGCACTTTTTATCGCGGCTTGCTCGGCGTCGTATGCTTTGCGATAAGCCCAAAGATTTTCGCTCGCATTGCGAACGTAAAGGTTGCAACCGTCGAGCTTGAGATAATCCACGCCCCAGGATGCGAAGAGGCGAGCATCCTGAAAGAAGTGATCGCCCTTCTCATCTGGACCGCCGCCCTTGGGCCAGCCGCTGCCCGCAAACCCGCCGCAAGTCGTGGAGCCGGCATCTTCGTAGATGCCAAATTTGAGGCCGAGGCGATGGATCTCGTCTGCGATCGGTTTCATGCCGTTCGGAAAGCGCGCTGGATCGGGCTGGAGGTTGCCCTGCGCGTCGCGTGTTTTGAGCATCCAGCAGTCGTCAATGGTGACGGTCGAATATCCGCGGGCTGCGAGGCCGGTCTTCACCAGCGCTCGCGCGTTGTCGAGGATGGTTTGCGCGTTAAATCCGCATTGATAGTGAGCCCAATCGTTCCAGCCCATGGGCGGGAGGAGAGCAAGCGGCTGCACATTGGATTGGGCAGAAACCAGGGTGCAGAGAGATGGAAGCGACAGCGCGAGCAGAACCATGCGGAGCCGCAGCGCAGTCAAACACGTGGCGAAATTTCCTCTCCGCTCAAGCCGAGCTTGTACCCGCCCTACAGACAAGGACCTGTCTGTGGGGAGCTCGGGAACGTGGCAACCCGTTGAAGGTCTGGTATGCATGACTTCTGAGACTCCTCGTGAACGTGGACCGTGGACGGGAACGACGCGTAGCGACGAATCACGAACCACGAATCATGAACCAAAGAGATAATAGAACCTGGAGCCGAATTTGCGATCAGGATTTGTAGCTATTATCGGTCGCCCCAATGTGGGCAAAAGCACGCTCTTGAATGCGCTGACGGGCGAGAAGGTGGCCATTGTCACGGCCAAGCCGCAGACCACGCGCAATCGAATTCTGGGCGTGGTTGAAATACCGGCGCGCAAAGGACAGCAACCGGCCGCTCAGATTGTGTTTGTGGATACGCCTGGAGTGCACAAGCCGGGAACGCAGCTCGACCGCAGGATGTTGCAGGAGGTTCACAACGCGCTGGAGTCGCGGGATCTGGTGCTGGTGCTGGTGGACGTGACGCGGAAGTCGGGGCTGAACGTAGATCGCTCCCCGGTTCCCAAAGGCGAGGGACCGAGGGCAACCGGTGCGGGTTTGGAAACCCGCACGACAGCCGGTCAGGAGACCGGCGCTACCCTTCGTCGCTCTGGGGCAACCAATGTGTCGAATGAAGACGAGTTCCTTTTCTCGCTGGTGCGGAAGGTGGATTGCCCGGTTTTCCTGGTGCTGACCAAGATTGATTTGATTCGCAAAGACGAGTTGTTGCCGCTGATTGATGCGCTCACCCGGCAGTACAGCTTTGCGCAGGTGATTCCGGTAAGCGCGCGGAAGCGCGACGGGCTCGACGTGTTGGTCCGAAAAATAGTTGAGGTTTTGCCGCAGGGGCAACGGTACTTCCCCAAAGATCAGTACACCGATCAGCCGGTGCGGTTCATGGTGGCCGAGCTGATTCGCGAGAGCATTTTGATTGAGACGGGCGAGGAGGTTCCGTACGCCGCGGCAGTGGTGGTGGAGGAGTTCGAAGAGCCGGAGCCGAAGGCGATGAATCCGCTCACCCGAATCATGGCGGCGATTTACTGTGAGCGCACAGGACAGAAAGCGATATTAATCGGCAAGGGCGGGTCGAAATTAAAAGAAACAGGAACGGGAGCGCGGCGCAAGATCGAGTCGCTGCTGGACACGCGGGTGTATCTTGAGTTGCACGTGATTGTGGAGCCGGGATGGCGCGAGTCGAGAGCGTTTGTGGAGCGTCTTGACTGGCGCAACCAGATTGAGAAGTTGGCTGAGGATCAGGCTGGCGAGCCGACCGGGGACGACGAACCTTCTTGAATGGCGGTGAAGGGCAATCTGCGTGTATTGCCGTGGTTTGGAAGGCCGGATTTCGGTCGCGTGGTGCCCCGGCAAAGACCCGCCATGCGATTTTTCATGACAGTCAAGAAAATGAGGATTAGATTTTCTGCATGGTACTCGCCCAAGCCGATTTGTACCGGGCAATCGCCGAGGACGAGCTAAGACCGGCATTTCAGCCCCTGATCGAGTTGCGCACCGGACAGTTGTCGGGGTTTGAGGTCCTGGCTCGATGGCATCATCGGGAACTGGGCGAAATTGTCCCCGACAAGTTCATACCCCATTTTGAACGAGCCGGACTGATCGACAAGCTGACGCGGGCCATCCTCGAAAAGGCATTCGCGGTCCCGCTTTTCCGGGAAACCAATCTTAACCTGGCCGTCAACATTTCACCGAATCAACTGCTGGGGACCAGGCTTGCCGAACGAATCGCCGAAGTAGCGTCGAAATTCATCTTTCCGCTCGATCGATTAACGATCGAGATTACCGAAAGCGCTCTGGTAGATGATATTGAGCGCGCGCAGGCCGTTGCCTGCGAGCTGAAGAGCCTGGAATGCAGGCTGGCGCTGGACGACTTCGGTACCGGTTACTCGAGCTTGCAACACCTGCACGCGTTGCCCTTCGACGAGATCAAGGTAGACCGAAGCTTTGTCAGTTCGGTGATGGAGAAGCGCGAGAGCCGCAAGATTGTTGCGGCTGTCGTGGGGTTGGGTCACAGCCTTGGACTGGCCACGGTGGCCGAGGGCGTTGAGTCCCAGGAACAGGCCAACATGCTGGTGTGGCTGGGCTGCGACCTGGGGCAGGGATGGCTCTACGGGCGGCCCGCCCCGGCTGAGGATCTGCCGCAGATGGTTGCGGCCATCAGACCGGTTGGATCAGGGGTTTTGCCGATGTTCTCAGGAGATGGAACGCTCACCAGCATTGCGGCGCAGCCGGCGGAACGGCTGTCGCAGTTGCAGGCCGTTTACGACGGGGCCCCGGTGGGACTGTGCTTTCTCGATCGCAGGATGCGCTATGTGAGTCTCAACCGACGGCTCGCGCAACTCAATGGGGTGCCTGCCATTGAGCATATCGGCAAGACCGTGGCCGAGGTAATTCCGCATGTGTTCCCGATCGTTGAGCCATTCATCCGGCGCGCGCTCGAGGGCGAGCCCGTGATCGGCGTGGAGGTGCAAAAGCCCGGTGCCCACCGCGGCGAGGGCGAGACGTTGCTGCTCTCGTATCAGCCGGCGCGCGATGAAGGCGGCGAGGTGCTGGGGGTCTCGGTGGCCATTATGGACATCACGGGACGCAAGCGCACCGAGGCCGCGCTCAAGGAGAGCGAGGATCATTATCGCCACATGTTCGAGCTCAACCCGCATGTGCCGTGGGTCCTGAATGAGAAGGGTGAAGTAATTGAGGCCAGCCCGAATTGGGAGTCGTATACCGGCCAGACGGACGAAGAAGCGCTGGGCAACGGCTGGATGAAGATGCTTCATCCCGACGACGTCGAGCCGACATTAAAGGCGATTGAGCGCACGCTCAAAACCGGAGAACCGATCGACATTGAGTACCGCGTGAAATCAACGGCCGGCGAGTGGAGATGGATGCGCTCGCGCGGGGCGCCCCGGATTCTGCCTTCGGGCAAGGTGGTGTGCGTTTACGGGGTGGTGGAAGAAGTACATGCGCACAAGCAAGTGAGCGAAGAGCTGCGGAACTCCCAGATTGAGTTAAGGACCGCCGTGGACGCTGTTCCGGTGGGGATCGCGCTGGCCGATACGCAGGACCTTCGCATTTATATGGTGAACCCGGTGGCGGCGGAGATTTTTGGAGGCGCATTGTTTGCGGGGCAGACCCTGGCGGAGGCGAGCCGGCTGCCGCTCAAGCGCATTGACGGTTCAGGATTGCGGGCCGAAGATTTTCCATTGGCGAGGACATTGCTGCGGGGCGAAACGGTGGGCGCGCAGCAGTTGAGGTTTACGCGCCGTGAAGGGGCCGAGGTTTCGCTGGAAATCTCGAGCAAGCCGGTGTTCGCAAATGACGGGTCGCAGATTGGCGGGCTGATGATGGTGTCGGATCTGCGCGGGGAGGGGTAAACAAGGTCGTCTCCCGAGATCTCTGAATCGAGCCCCAGGATCTCCAATGGCGCGATCTTATGCTTTCCCACCCTTTCCGCGATGAAGCTGCGGAAAGGATGGTGCGACCACATTGCTCAATCCTCAAACTGTCGAAGTCCTAGTCGTGGTGCTCGCCTGAGCAACACGAGCTACCCGATGCCTTAATCTGCACGACCTCGGGCTGTTTGTATTCCTGGTTGGCGTCGACAACGTAATCATCGTCGTACTTGTCGTGGTGACGAACCCACGCCATGGTGTGCCGCAAGCCCTCTTCGTCGCGGCCTTTGGGCATGTAGTCAAGCCAGTTGTACGTGCCCACCAGGATGTCGAGGCCGCGCGCGTAGGCCGAGTAGGCGTGGTAGATGGAGCCGTCTTCGCCTTTGATAAAAGCGCTGAAGCCGGGCCGCTCGTCGGCGGGGAAGGGCGCCATCTCGTAGTTGTAGTAGACCTCTTTCTGGCTCTTCTCCTCAGTCGTGGCAGAGACATTGAAGTCGAAGTTGAAGTCGGAGCCGAAGGCCGAGTACCAGTTGAAGCGCCAGCCCATGCGCTGCTTGAAGGCCGTAATTTCAGCGTAGGGAGCGTGCGAAACGACCGCCAGCGTCACATCGCGATTGGCGAGGTGGATGGTCATGCCGTCGAAATGATCGGCAAGATACGAGCAACTGGGGCAGCCCTCGGTCCAACCTGGGCCGAGCATGAAGTGATAGATGGCAAGCTGGCTGCGCTTGCCGAACAGATCGCCGAGGGAGCTCGTGCCATGCGGTCCCTCGAACTTATAGGGTTTTTCGACCTTTTCCCAAGGCAACGCGCGGCGCTGGCGGCTGAGCTCATCGCGCAGATGCGTAAACTCTTTTTCTTTGGCGAGGAAGGCCTTGCGGGCTTCGACCCACTGGTTGTGCGAGACGACTTTGTGCGGCTTAATTTCCGGGGCTGTGGTTGCCATGGTTCATCTCCTGGTTTTCGGTTGACGGTGGTTTCTTGCGCAGAATCTTCTGGGTCACGAAGGCAGTGATTCCGCCGGTTCCGGTAGCGCTGCCCGCGATAACGACGGCGGTGGCGATGCAAACTGGGCACATATTCACCTCCCGGGCAGGGATTTAAGCGACCAGAACTTCGCGGGGCGAAAAGTTGGGAGCCTCGTCGGCGCTTGGGCCCCAGCTCGAGGGAACTGGAACATCGAGCATACGCAGGTAGACGCTCAGTTGGCCGCGATGCTGGTACACGTGACTAAACATGATGTCGCGCAGGAAGTCGGCGCGGGGCTGCTCCACCACTACCCGATCGCCGAACTTGAGGGCCCAGGCTTCGTGCATGGCGGCATCGTTGAAGGTCGGCAGCAGGCCACGCACCGTCGCCGCAGTTTCGGCAAATGCCTTCAGGATCTCTTCGTGGCTGGCCGGATGTGGGAAACGGAACTCGCCTGGCGCCTGCGCCGGATTGTTCTGGACAAGGCGGAGAATACCGGCCGGCACCAGGGCGATGTGCAGGGCCAGCTGTCCGATGGTGAGGGACTTAACATGCGGTTTCCAGGTGAGCATGTCCGCAGGCACGCGCTCAAGATACTTGATGGTGATGGGGGCCTGAGCTTCAAACTCGGCGAGGAATTCGTTTGCAATGGACATGACGGACCTCCTGGTCACGGATGGTTTGGAAGTTGGTTGACTGCTTGCCCGGGGCTACTTTTGCTCAGCGCGCTTGCGCAGCTCATCGTGGATAAATGTCCAGCCGGTGGTTACGCCCTTGCGGTGTTCGTCTGAAACCAGTCCAAAGCCGGAATGGACGAACTTGATGATCGTCTCGCCGTTCTCGTAGCTGAGACGATATTGCACGTTATTCGTTACTGGGTGCGACATAAACAAAGGTCCGTTGAATTCCAGTAAAGTGGGCCTTTTGATGGCCTGAACAACAGCCCAGAAATGGCCGTTGCCATTGCCCAGATCACGGAACCAGCGGCCGCCCGGCCAAGCTTCGATGACCATTGGCATCGGGGCGCCCGGTGTTTCGCTGCCCGGCCCGAGTTGTTCGAGCAGTGCGGCAAAGGTAACTTCGAGCGTAGCTTTTACGCGAATCTCCTGCTCGATGCGGAGCGTAAGGTTGTCAATCTCAGTGGCAGTCAATGTGGTCATTTACTCTCCTTGGGGAATCTTCTGGATATGGGCCGAATCGCGGCGGCGAACCGAGCGATGTTCTTATTCGGCCTCTTACTCCGTTGGCGGGTTGCGCTTCATCTCAGCTTCGGCGCGTTCCTTTACCCGAATTAACTGGTGGCGCCAGTAGCGCTCAAACGTTTGTGTCCACTCATGCACGGGTCTGATTGCCTCCGCATTGGTGCGATAGAGCCGGTGACGTCCATTGCGGCGCACGTGCACCAGCCCCACGTTGCGCAGAACCCCCAGGTGCTTTGAGACCGAAGGCTGGTCAAGACCGATGGCGATGACAATCTCCCCGACCTGGCGCTCGTTTCCAGCCAGGTAAGTGAGAATCTCGCGGCGGCGGGGCTCAGCCACCGCGTTGAATGCGTCGGAAGTGGTGGCGGCCCTGGCCATAAAGAGACAATACATTCCTATATAGGAATATGTCAAGAGAAATCTTAAAAAAAGAACCAAGGAACGAGAGCCAGAAGCCGGCAGCTTGCAGAGGCGAACTGCAAGCCATTTCTCAATTGACTACCGGTTATTGGCCGCCTTCTAGAGGCTACAATCCAAGCTAAGCACAGCCCATGAAGGACGAGACCAATCCGCCGGTCGAGCGGAGCGCGAGCTCCGGTGAGCCGAGCTTTCACTCGGGTCAAACTTGGGGCCAGTTCGAGCTGCTGGAGCGGGTGGGCAGGGGGAGTTTCGGCGAAGTGTATCGTGCCTGGGATGCGAGCCTGGAGCGCGAAGTGGGGCTCAAGATTCTGCTGCCGCGCTCGGCGGATGAGGGCGCGCAGTACGAGGAACTGCTGCGCGAGGCGCGGGCGCTGGCCGCGGTACGCCACCCCAATATTCTTCCCATTTATGGGGTAGACCGGCATGACGGGCGAGTGGGTTTCTGGACTGATTTTGTGCACGGCAAGACGCTCGCCAGCCTGGTGCGGGAGCAAGGTCCGTTTGGTTATCGCGAAACGGCGCTGATTGGTCTGGACGTGGTGAAGGCGCTGAGTGCCGTACACCTGGCGGGGCTGGTGCATCGCGA
>JASHVU010000075.1 GCA_030044455.1 Acidobacteriaceae bacterium
ACCAGGCTCAGCGCCGCCGGCGTCACCCCGGGAATGCGGCTGGCCTGCCCAATCGTAATCGGCCTCACGCGCTCGAGCTTCTCGTGCATTTCGCGCGAGAGCCCGCTGATGGCGCCGTAATCGAGCCATTCGGGAATGGCGACGGCCTCGGCTGCCTTCAGTTTTTCAATCGACTTCTTCTGCTGCTCGAGATAGCCGGCAAACTTGATTTCGGTTTCAACGGCGCGGGCTTCGTTGCGCATCACCGCGCGCTTGATGGACGGGCTGGTGTCGGCTCCCACGAGTGGCGACGTGGACGTCGCAACGACAGCCGGTCTGGAGACCGGCGCTACGGTCTGATCGAGCGCGGTGAGGATCGGTTCGATTGACACCTCGGGCCGTTTGAGCAGTTGCGCCCAGGTAAGGCCGGCGGTTGCGGTGAGTTCACCTAATTCGGCTTGCGCCAGTTTCTCCTGATCCACTTTCGTTGTGCTCAGAAGCGATGCGAGCGCGGCCATGCGCGCCTGCTTTCTCTCATACTCGTCCCAGGCTTCGTCGTTGACGAGCCCCAGCCTTCGCCCGTGAGGAGTCAACCGCCGATCCGCGTTGTCGATGCGCAGGTGCAACCGGAACTCGGCCCGCGAGGTAAACATACGGTAAGGCTCGTTGGTTCCCTTCGAAATCAAATCGTCGATCAGTATGCCCGTGTATCCCTCGCTGCGGTCCATGGTGAAGGGCGCCTCGCCCTTCAGCCACAGCGCCGCGTTGATGCCGGCCATAATGCCTTGGCATGCAGCTTCTTCATAGCCGCTGGTTCCATTGATTTGTCCTGCCAGGTAAAGGCCCTCGAAGGCCTTCACACGCAGTGTCCGGTCGAGCTCGGTCGCGTCCACACTGTCGTATTCGATGGCGTAGCCGGGGCGAAGCATCTCGGCGTCTTGGAGCCCCGGGATCGAATGGACGATCTGCCATTGCACCTCCATCGGCAGTGAGGTGGACATGCCGTTCACGTACACCTCGTGCGTGTTCAGGCCCTCGGGTTCGAGGAAAAACTGGTGCTGTATCTTATCAGGGAATTTGACAACCTTGTCCTCGATTGAGGGGCAATAACGCGGGCCGATGCCCTCAATGCGCCCTGAATACATGGCCGACCGGTGCACGTTATCGCGGATCAGCTGGAGCGTCTCAGGCGTGGTGAAGGCAATATGGCAGCTCACTTGAGGCTGCATGATTTTCTTCGTCCTGAAACTGAACGGCGTTGGATCGGCATCGCCGGGCTGCTCTTCAAACGCATCCCAGTGAATCGTTCGGCCATCGAGCCGCGGTGGCGTCCCTGTTTTGAGACGGCAGGTCCGAAGCCCATGAGCCCGGAGGGCCTCGCCGAGCAAGACCGAAGCGGGTTCGCCGGAACGGCCAGCCGGATAGCGCTCTTCGCCGCAATGGATGAGGCCGTTCAAAAACGTGCCAGTGGTGATGATGGTTGCCCCGGCCATCAACCGTCGGCCGTCGCGCAGTTTGAGGCCGAGAACGCGGCGGCGGGGACGCGAAGGACAGGGGAGATCGGGTCGGTTTGAGCTCGTGCTATCCCATGTCCCAGAATCGGGACAAGGGACACCCATTTCTGTGCTGGAACCCTCTGCGCAACCGGGGGCACCGATCGTTTCCTCGGTAACCGAAGCCCTCGGTCCCTCAGTCCCTAAGTCCCTAAGTCCCTGCTCTTCCACCACCAGGTCGACAACCTCCGCCTGGCGAATGTGCAGCCCCGGCTGCGACTCCAGAACTTCGCGCATCTTCACGCGGTAAAGCTGTTTGTCGCACTGGGCGCGCGGACTCCAGACGGCCGGACCCCGCGAAGCGTTGAGGAGGCGGAACTGGATGCCGACGGCGTCGGCCACTTCGCCCATGATGCCGCCGAGAGCGTCGACTTCGCGCACCAGGTGCCCCTTGGCCACGCCGCCGATGGCCGGGTTACAGCTCATCTGCGCAATCAGGTCAAGATTCATGGTGATAAGTGCGGTCTTGAGGCCCATGCGGGCTGCTGCCATGGCCGCCTCGCATCCGGCGTGGCCGGCGCCTACCACCACCACATCGTATTGTTCGGTGAAAGCCATCCAATTCTATTCTACGGATTCTTCGAGCGACCTGCTTCAATTCCGCCAAGAGCAGCCATCGCGGCGCACTTTGGCTTGCCTTCCGGCGGGGCAAGCCCGAAGCCGCCGCGGCCGACATTATCTCCTTGACACTGTGCATCTCCTCCGATGAAATGAAGTCGACTTCCGGGAACAAACAGGAACCGCGGGCGATTGCCGTTCGCAACGTGGCGCCGATCGCACCAAGAGAAAGATCATGCTGAAGTTTTCACTTTGCACTGCTGTATTGCTGTTTTCAACCGCTGTAGCAGGAGCCGGGGGAGCAAATCCTCAGGCCTCGCGAGCGTCAGGGCAGGGCGCGCTGACGGCGCCGATGAAGTTTTTCACTTCGTCCGAAGGCCGCTTCAGCATCATGATGCCGGGTACGCCAGTTCAGGGCTCGCAGCAGGCAAAAATAAGCGACAGCGCTTCTACCACCATTTATCAGTTTGAAGTCTCGCTGGCCAACAACAACATCAGCTACCTGCTGATGTACAACGACTATCCTGCCGGCTACGCAGAAGACGGCCCACAAGCTGTATTAGCGAGAACCCGCGACGGCGCAGCAAGATCCAAGACCATGAACTCAGACCAAGCCATCGAGATGACCGTCTCAGCCGGCCCCGATGCCTCAAGCTCAAAGGACGCGAGCGATCAGGGCAGGTCCTCGGCGGGAGCTGTGGTTCCAGGCCGAGCCTTCACTTGCACCGACTCTGACGGCTATAACTACTCGGTGCGGCAGTTTCTGTACGGCAAGCGCCTCTACCAGCTCATCGTGGTTTCAAACAAAGGCATGACGGCAGCCCAGGCCGATGAGTTTATGAATTCATTTCGGATCTTCTGAGCGACTTGCTTCTGCTTACGCCGCCCGCAGTTCAAGAATGATGGCCGCGCCCTGGGGCTCAAGGTTGAGCGCCAGGGCGCGTCCGTCGTTGTCACGCAAGATCGTGGCGCACAGGCTTAATCCCAGCCCGGCGGTTTCGTTGCCCGGTCGCGCGGGCCCAAAGGGATCGAAGGCCCGCTCGGGATTGGGGAATCCCAGGCCGGTGTGGCCAATCAGAATCTGCACCACGTTGCCCGCACTCGCTGCCTCGAGCCGTATGGTCTTGGGATCGCCGGTGGCCGGTCCGGGCTTATCCACCGCATCCATGGCAAATTGCAGGCAGTGGCGCACCGCTTGGCGCAGCTGATGCGGGCTGCACAATACGCGCGGAAGCTGAGGGGCAATGTTCAGCCTGAATTCAATTGAGCGGCGCAGGAATTCGGAGCGGTGCAGCTCGCCCATGTCTGAAAGCAGTTCGGCTACTGAAACCGCAGCCTGCTGATCGCCCTGCGAGCGTGACACGCGCGAAAGGCTGTCGAGAGTAGCCCGCATGTGTCTCGCTTCGGCCAGGATAGAGTCGACCGCCTTGCGGTCCTCCTTCGATAAATTTGCCGTCTCGTCAAGCAGCGATGCATAGCCCAGGATCACAGTGAGCGGGTTATTCAACTGCTGCGTGACGTTGCCGGCCAGCTGGCCCAGGTGCGCAAACTTCTCGCTGTCAATCAGCTTTTCGAGCATCATGGTCTGGCTGCGCGTAGCCTGCACGCGCGACACTAGCAGCTCGATGGGCAGCAGATCCTCATGGCGCAATTCGCGCGGCCGACCCCCGGGGCGTTCCGGGTCGGTGCGCATCCCTGACAAGAGCAACGCCCCTTCAATGGTTCCGCGGCTGGTCATAGGCACGGCCAGCACTTGGGTAAAGTGCAACCTCTTCAGATCGTCGCCGGGCTTCAGCCATGGCCCCAGGTCCAGCTTCACGGTCTGGCTCTCATCCACCGCCGGGGGCACAGTCCCGGGAGCCAGAAACCCCGTGGAAGCAATGCGCAGCGCCAACTCTGAAAGCGCCTTGGCGGTGGCATCGTCAAGGCCCGCTGAGCCCGACAGCCGGTACGATCCGGTACTGTGCAAGAGCAGCGCCGCCTGGGTAAAGCTGCTGTGCTTCACTACAACCTCGCAGACGTCGGAACCCTGGCGGTCAAAATCTTCAATGCGGCGCCGCGCGAGCATGAGCCGCGTATAGGCTTCAAGCTCGCGACGGGCGCGATGTTCGCGCTCCTGCGCCATCCGGTTGAAGTTCAGCTCATCCTCAAGCACCAGCACGATCATGCCGATCGCCGCCACCACCCTCGCCATAACGATGATGCGCACCAGCAGAAGGTTGAGCATCGGATGTTCACTGCTGAAAAGAGGCACTATCTCGAGGCAGGCCAGCGACCAGGCCCCGAATCCCAGCGCGCTCAGAAAAACTCCCGGAGTAAAACGCCGGAATACAATCACCACCAGCAACGCGGTCACGAACAGGTTGGCGCACTCGCCAAATACCAGTGTCCATGCCGGCCCTCGCGCAAAGCTAACCCATATCGCGATCGCCACCAGGGCACAGCAGACCAGCAGACCCAGCCCGATCGGGATTGCGTTCTTTTCGGTACTCCACACAACGCCCACGACCAGCGCGATCACCGCCAGAGCCGGAAAAATGTAGAACATCGGCAGTGCGGGAGCCACACCGCCATAAACCCCGTAAAGAAGAACAGCGTACAAGACCAGCAGAAATGTGTAGGGAATGACGTACAGAATCTGCCAACGCCCCACGCGGAAGCGCAAGGGCGAAAGCGAGCCCAGGAACATGGCGGCGCTGATCTGGATTGCGGTGCGGCCGGCCACCGTCAGCCAAGGCTGGGCGTTGGCCGGAAAGTGCCACCAGTTGACGGTGTCAATCAGCACGATGGCGATGATGTCAAAGAAGAAGCCAAGCAGCCACAGCAGTGTTCGCACGTCGCGAAAACGCAGATAGAGGTATCCGAATATAGGCAAGGAAAGCGCCGTGAGCACCAGCGCCGGAGCGTGGTAAAGATCGTGCATTGAGGCCGTGGGTCTCCTCGAAAGCCAGCTGCCTGGAAGTTCAATCGGATGCCGGCTAATTCTCACATAGCACGGCCCGCCGCCAAGGGATTCACGCCCGCGCCGGCAATCTCCGGCGAAGGTGATGCGCGCTCAGGA
>JASHVU010000076.1 GCA_030044455.1 Acidobacteriaceae bacterium
CGACATTACCCCCGCCATGGCCTCGCCCAGCTTGTACCCGAAGATGGCAATCAGGATGACGAACCAAAGCCGCCGCCGCATGAAGTCGCGAAAGGGTCCGATCACGGCGGTGGCGAAGGCGTGGCTGATCGTCTGCCACGCTGGCTGCGCAGCGTATGAACTCTCCGCGGGGACCTTCGGTTCGGGACCGAACAGAAACACTAGCAGGCCCACGCCAACAAGCGCTGCCATCGTGGCATAAGCCGCGAACCAGCCAGCGGAGGCCGCGATGAACAGGGCGCCCGCGCCGGACGCCAGCATGCCGACCCGGTAGCCTGCGGTAATCATGGCTGCTCCGGGACCCTGCTGATCGCTGGCGAGGCTCTCGACGCGCCAGGCGTCGATCACGATGTCCTGGCTGGCAGACAGGAACGCAACCACCACCGCCAGGATAGCCATGTGCGGCAGGTTGTGCTTTGGGTTGCAAGACCCGAGAGCGAGGATTGCGCCGATGAGAAGAATCTGGATGGTGATGCCCCATCCGCGCCGCCGGCCTAACGGCAGCGGTGGAGGCACTCGGTCCATGAGCGGCGCCCACACAAACTTGAATGAGTACGCGGTGGCTACCAGGGCGATGGCGCCGAGGGTTGCGCGCCGCACACCCACTGTAGCGAGCCACGCTTGAAGAGTGGAGTACGTCAAAAGCAGCGGCAGGCCACTGGCAAATCCGAGCGCGAGCACCTGAAGCACGCGCGGGTGAGTGTAGGTTGCGACGGCGTGGCGCCAGTCGGTCGGTGCTCGGCTTTCGTTGTTTCGGAGGTTTTCACTCATCTGAATACACAAATGAAAGAGTTAACATAACACGAATGACGTCGCTTGTTCCCGCGCACGGCTCTCGAATTTGCATGTAACGAATTAGCCATTAGCCGATCATCGACTATGAGGTGCATTGAAATGATCAAGCTTTATCGCACCATGGAGAACGTCACCGAGTACTGGGAGTTCTGGGAATCTGGAGCCGAGGTCATCGTTCATTGGGGAACAATCGGCGATAAGGGCAACACCAAAGAGTTCAACCTGCCTAAAGGCACCCGCGCTGAGCGATTGATCGAAAATGAAATGAAAGAGCTGATCTCCGGCGGTTATGCCCCGGTCGACTCAGAGTCGATGGCGCAGGTGGTTATTCAGTATCAGATCAAGGGTATGGGCTCAGCAAAAGACCTGAACAAAGCTCAAGAACTCGAAGATCTGATGAATGAATGTTTAGGGTGGACCGGATTAGGGCATTGCGACGGTCACGACATTGGAAGCGGCACTTTGAAGATCTTTTGCGATGTTGTTGACGGACTGACATCGGAGCAGGTCGTCCTCGACGCTCTCAAACAGGCCGGCCAGCTTAAAGGAGCAACGGCGGCGAGACGAGAACGTGTTGGGCCAGACGACTATGTGGTCTTCTGGCCCAAGGAATTCACGGGCGACTTTGACCTGATGTGAGTACGATGAAGCTCGGCATCATCTCCGACACTCACGGCCTGCTTCGCCCCGAAGTCGCACCCGCGCTCAAGGGCGTCGACCATATCCTTCACCTCGGCGATGTGGGGAAATCCTCCATCCTCGACGAACTCGCCAAGATCGCGCCAGTGACTGCGATCCGCGGCAACGTTGACATCGACGGTCCCTGCGCCGAGCTGCCTGAGACTGAAGTCTTTCTGGCCGAGGGCCACTACATATACATGCTCCACGACCTCAAGGCTCTCCATCTCGATCCAGCCGCTGCGAAATTCGCCGCTGTCCTCTCAGGCCATACCCACGTGCCCAACTTTCACACGAAGAAAGGCGTGCTCTACTTCAATCCCGGCTCCTGCGGCCCGCGACGGTTCGAACTACCCGTCGCGCTCGGCCTGCTCAAAATCGATAAAGCTGGCGCGCTTCGCCCCGAGATCGTCACGCTCAACCCCAATTTGTGATACCGTTTCGCCATCATGAAAAGCTGGCTGGTTGGGTTGGCTGTAATCTGCGCCGCGCTCCAATGTACCGGACAGCAGGGGAGCCTCACCGATTGGCAGAAACTGATCAAGAACAACGACGTTGACGCCGCGCGGAAGCTTTGCACCCCTTATGAGGACTCAAAAGTCGTTGCCGAGCAGGTTGAAGCCGAGAAATGCATGGCCAACGTCGAGCTTTGGGGTGCCGACAGAGTAAAGACTGAGAAGAACGATCAGGGAACCTTTGATATTTACGACGAATGGGAGCCTGAGTCAGTCGATGCGGCTCTCAAGCACTTGAATCGGGGCCTCGAACTCGCTCCACAGGATCTCTCGATTTATCAGGGCCGCTTGCACATCCTCGAGATCTCTCGCCGCTATAAGGAGATGGCCAAAGCTCTCGACGAAAGCTGCACCACTTACCACGGCAAAGAGGCTCCCGATGTTTGGCTGGTGTACGCCGGAGAACTGAACGACCAGCAGCAGTACCAGGCCGCGCTCGATCTAAGCCTCGTACTCGACAAGCACTATCCCAACAACCCAGACATCCTGGGCAATATCGGCGCATTTCTTGACATCATGATGAGGGACTTAGAGGCGATTCCCTATCTGCAACGAGCGATTGCCCTGGCTCCCAACGACCCCATCAACACCTGGGACCTTGGCCGCGCCTACGACTACGCTGGCCAAATCAAAGATGCCGACACCTGGTACAACAAGGCGCTGCCGCTCATGACCGACCCCGATCAGAAAAAGAATTCGCTATGCATCTACGCAGAGTTCGTCGAGAAGAAACTCAATGATCGTCCCCGCGCCTGCGAACTCCAGAAGGCAAATTGCAGTCCAGAGAAACAAACGGCGTGCGCAACGCCGAGCGCACCGTCATCAGCAAAGTAATCGCGCTATTCAGGCAGTACTTCGATCCCGCTCACCGTGGCATAGCCTTCCACCGGTACGAAATCGAGCAACAGCTTGCCTTGGGCATCCGGCTCTAAGCCTTCAAACCGGCGAGTTACCACATCTTTCTCATGGGTTTCTTTCTTCAGGTCGAAGTTCTCGAGCAAGGCGTGGCCGTTGCAGAACACGTTGAAGAGCCGGGCAGTTGGCGGATTGCCACCCTGTTCCGGATCCGCAAGCTGATCGGGCTCCGCGTGGCGGACGGCAAAGTACAAGGTCAAGATGTAGCGACCCGGCGACACCGGAATGGCATACGAAAAATTGCCCCACCTTTCGTTAGCGTACAAATCTGGGTCGTCGGTGCCGCTAGCCGGCGCACTATAGGCCGCCAGGCGGCCTCCCTCAAAATAATCGTCCGGACTCCACCATCGGCTGTCGTTCGAGTAGTAAGGCGTTTGCCGCGGCAGCACACGCACCGGCAGCATGTGGCCGCGGGCTCCCGGCAAAATCTCGATCGCCTGCAGAATCGCTCCCGCTCCGTTATCTCCCTCGAATTGCAAATGCAATTGCCCGTCAGGAGCGGGCTCGATACCGGGAAAAACCTTCACGTCGGCGATGCGGCTTCCGCCCGCATCGGCCACCAGGTCAAAATCTGACAAAAGCACCCTTCCATTCGCCCGAACCGTCATAATTCGGCTGCCCTCTCCGCCCGTTCCTGTCGATTCGGGATCGTACACAGTCTCGGCAAAGTGCAGGCGCAGTTCGTAGATGCCCTTCTTCAACGGAATGTCGTAGCGAAAGTTGCCTTGCCTGCTGGTGCGATAAAACGCCTGCTCTTGCGTGCGCCAAACGTGGGCAGCGGCACTCTTCACCGCGGTGCCGCCCGAAAAGTATGCGTCGCCACTCCAAAGCTTACCGGCATGGTCCACCAGGCTGTGACCCCCGCCGGCCAGGATGCGAATCTCAGGGCCGACTGGCAATCCAACCTGCGCCTCCTCAAAAGGAGCCATCGCCTGGTTCGTGCTGTTGGATCGCGCCGGCTCTTTGACGGTTCGAGTGACCCGCCAACCGTAGAAGAGTACGAGTATGACTACCACGCACGACGCGGCGCCGAAAGTCCACAATGCGACTCTCCAAGTTGTGCGAATGCGAGACCAAGTTGACGCCGCCGCTAATCCTGCTGCAGGCTCTTCAGTTTTTCCTCCGGGTTCATCGGTATCTGGCGTGGAAATGCGTGAGAACCGGGGAACATATTGACCCACCGGGATGGTGATTTGCAGCTCGTGGCTCGCACCCTCGCCCGCGTAGTACTCGGCCAGGCGCTTGCGCAAGCGGTTGGCTTCAACCCGCACGATCGAGTCGGAGTCCTGATCGAAAGAAGCGCTGCGCCCGAAGACTTCGACACCTATCGAGTACTCCTTGATCTGATTCTCTTCTCCGGCAAATTGTTTATCGCAGAGATAGCTGAGCAGGTGGGCCAGCCGAGGCGCGCGAACGAACTCCTTCGCCGCCAGCACGGCGCGCAGTTCGGCGCGCCTTTCATCGGTTGCAACCGGACTTAAGCTCTCCACGGTCATCCTGGTTCACCTTCGCATGCCGCTACATCGTCAGAGCGAATTCCATGTTAGCGCCATCGCCTCGTTTACGGTGGTATTAACGGTGTAGACGTTGAACAGGTAGCGGATGTAACGGTAGGTAACCCCGACACCGCTCATAAATACGTATGTCGGACCACTATCGATCCCTGCCGTAACAGCCACACGGCAAAGGTCCACGCTACGCCGAGGTTCAGGTAGCCCCTGTCACATCGACAAGGTAGCGGGTATAGCGTTGCTGGCTGGACGGGACCGGTCTCTACTGGATGGGAATCGGGAGCGGGTTGCACAAGACCGAATCAGCAGGAAGGCCTCGGCAAGACGCTCCAATATGAAAGGAGGTTCCCCATGACCAGATTCTCACTTTTGATGGCAATTATGAGCTTGGCCGTATCTGCCGCGCCGCTGGCAGGCGCCGAGCTCCGGCCCGATTTGGGCAACATAGAGACCACGATGCAGGCGGCCAGGGCCGCGGAACTGAAGGGCGACCTGGCGCGCGCTCGCGATGAATTGCAGATGGCGGTGGCGGACTACCAGACAGCGATCCGCCTGGATTCGCAGAATT
>JASHVU010000724.1 GCA_030044455.1 Acidobacteriaceae bacterium
GCGTGCGCTCGGCATAGAACTGGGCCAGGCGGCTGCGCAGCTCTTCAGTGCTGAACGACTCCTGAAATGGTATGTTGTATTTCTTAAGAGAAGCTCGTACACGGTCGCGCGGAAACATCGTCGATCCTTTGACGACCGTCGCCGGCGCAATCGCATTCACGCGCACGTTAGGCGCGAGCGAGACGGCCAGTTCACGCACCAGGTGCGACAGCGCTGCCTTGCTCACGTCGTAGGCCTCGCTACCCCGTTTGGCCACCACTGCATTGGCTGAAGTGGTAAAGACCACCTGCCCGTGCAGACCCTGTTCCTCGAAGATTTTTGCAACTTCGTTGGCCAGCAGATAATTAGCCGTCACATTCACGTCGAGAGTCAGTGCCCACTGCGCGTCGGAAATCACGCCGTCCGGCGCTGAGGCAAACAATGCCGCGGTGTTTACCAGAATGTCCACTCCGCCGAATGCCGCCACCACGGCATCAAGGGCGGCGCGAATCGCCTCGCGGTTGCAAATGTCGACCTCCGTGGCGCAGGTGAACTCCGCTGAAGTGAGACTGGCCAGCTCAGCCTGCACGCGAATCGCGCCCTCGATATCGCGATCGGCAACCACCACGTGCGCGCCGCGTGCCGCAGCAAGCCGGGCAACCTCGCGTCCGATACCGTTGGCCGCGCCGACAATCAGGATCACGCGCCGGCTCAGCTCCTTTTCAGAGGGCTGGCGGCGAATCTTGGCTTCTTCAAGCACCCAATATTCGATGCGAAAGGCTTCAAGCGCCGGAAGCGCAACATAATTTGAAAACACCTTGAAGCTTGCCGGATCCATGCCGGGTTGGCACTGCGGAACGACACTCGGCGGAGCGGCGTCTCTATCGGCCAGCAGGCTGGCTCCATCCATCACATGAATGGCATTGGTATAGAACTCGCCGGTAATGCGCGCCTCGGTCTTGTTCTTGCCGAAACTGAACATGCCCAGGCCGGCGATCAGCACGACCGTTGGGCTCGCATCGCGTATCGCCGGTGAGGTGGCCGTGGCAAAGGCGCGATAGTAGGCGCGGTACTGCTTGCGATATTCGGCGAGCGTGCGGTCGATGTGCTGCTTCAACTCGTCGATGCCTTCCCTTGCGGCCCAGGGCACAAACAGGGGACGAATCTTGGTGCGGATGAAGTGATCGGGGCAGCTCGTGCCCAGGTACGCCAGTTCCCTGGCGTGAGCCGAGTTTACAAATTCGAGCACGTCGGGCGCGTCGGTGAAGCTTGCGATCCAGCGGTTCTGGGCGCAGATCCGGCCACGTAGAAACGGTGCAACCCTGATGGCGAGATCTTTGCGGTTTTCGCGCGCCGGAACGGCCTCCCCGCCAAAATGCGCCTTGCCTTGGCCGTGCTTCTCAATAAACTGGCCAATGCTGTCGATGACGCTAAGCGTATTCAGATAGCACTCGCGCTGCGTTTCACCCCAAGTAAACAGGCCATGACCTCCCAGCACGATTCCGTCGCAGCCGGGATTCTGCTCAACAGCGCGCTTCATCATCATGGCCAGCTCGAACCCCGGGCGCTGCCAGGGAATCCATATCAGCTGGTGGCCGAATTCGCGGTTGAACTCCTCCATGCGCACTTTGCCGTTGGCGCTCGCGGCCAGCGCAATTCCCCAGTCCGGGTGCAGGTGGTCGACATGCTTGAACGGTAGAAAGCCGTGCAGCGGAGTATCGATCGAGGCCGCAACAGGGTTGTTGCGAAACGCACACAGCGGATACATGGCCACCATGTCGTCTTCGCTGTCTGCGCCCTTGTAGCTGCGCTCCAGCGCCAGCAGCTTTTCCTGGTAGAGTGTGGCGAAGCCGGTTCGCTTCATGCTGCCCAGGTCGCCGCCCGAGCCTTTCACCCACAGCACTTCCACCGGCTCGCCGGTCAGCGGATCTGTCTCACTTACTTTCGAGCTGGTGTTGCCGC
The DNA here is from genome assembly GCA_030044455.1 of Acidobacteriaceae bacterium. Classification (GTDB taxonomy): domain Bacteria; phylum Acidobacteriota; class Terriglobia; order Terriglobales; family Acidobacteriaceae; genus Telmatobacter. The sequence continues at coordinate 1,942 of JASHVU010000724.1, forward strand.
CGGCAAAGTTGGTAATGCGCAAGTCGGAGCCCAGCAGGTTGGAACGATACCGCAGCATCTCCGGCTCATCGAGCGTTGCGGCAAGGCTCGAGTCCCAACGATCCTCGAGGAATTTCAGTGTAGTAGAGGCGGATGTTGCCAGTGTCATAGTCGGCCATTCTCAAGGGAATTCAGATAGACGCTCTCTTCAATCATACAGCCGCAAACGACCGTCAATTCCCGTTATTCGAGAGATTCGGCGGGCGGCAAATTGGCGTCAATTCGAGCGGGCAAAATGTCAGCGGCATCCGGCGCAGGGTTCAAACTTTCGGCAGTCACAGCACGGTGATGAACGTAGTTATACGGAGGCACGGTGTAGCCGCGAAGAATTGCAATACCAAGCTGGATGAGTCGTGGACCGTAGCTCTCGGCCTCATGCGAGATAGAGCCAATGATGGCGCTGGCGCCCTTGCGCAGCTCCTCGAGCACCTCAGGGATGCAATCCTGGCCGACAATCGCGAAGTTGTCTTCGTTGCCTGTCTCGCGAATCGCATCCAGCACACCCAGCGCGCTTGAGTCAGTTGCCGTGGCCACAAGCGTACGTTCCCCTGAAGCTGAGCTGCGCAAGAACTTCAGCATCGCCAAACGGCTGGCCTCGCGCATGCCTCGGCCGTCAATCTGTACGAATTGCGCAGCGGCCAAACCAGGCAGGCGTTCGCGAATGCTGTCGAATGCTCCTGCAATACGGCTTTGCACAAAGCTGCCAGCTTCGCTGAATCCAACCCCCAGCACCCGGTCCGCCTTTCCTTTCCAGTAGCGCACAACATGTTGCGCCAGCATGGCGCCTGCCTCGTAGCCCACTTCAAAATTGTCCACTCCGAAATAAGTTGCGTTGGGGTGGGGCACGTCGATCGCCACCAGTGGAATATCAGCCTTCTTCAGGATATAGGCCACGCGCGGAGCAACGGCCTCCTCTACCTGGAATTCGAGCACGAGGTCAACGCGCTTGACCACAAATTCTTCGGCATTGTGCACGGCAACATCGGGATCGAAGCGGTTGTCGAGTATCAGCAGTTCAACACCCGCTGCAGCCGCCGCGGCATTCACGCTGTGCGTCAGGGCCACCGAAAATGGAAGATCGGCGCTCTGCACCGCGAACCCGAAGTGCAGCCGGCGCGGCCGCGATACCAGCCGGTACTGGCCGTTCTGCGCCTGGGCCAGGTAGCCGCGGTGCACGAGAGTCTTCAAGATTCGATAGACGCTCGTCTTGGAGATGTTGGTCTGCTGATAGACGTCCTCAAGGGTCAAGGGCGCATGATCGCGCTCGAACAGCTCGATCACGTCGAGCGCCTTGGAGAGAATCGGAATCAGGTATAGCCGCTTGATTTTGGCCTTGGGCATTTGCACTTTCCTCGCTCAGCGCCGCGCCGGGCGCGCCATCAAACCCTCTATTTTAGGGCATTTTCATGCGTAGCTGCTCACTGCCGTGCTGCGTTTTTCGCGCTCCCGCGCGATGCGTTCTACGTAACCGCTCGCAGCCAGCGCTGCCAGCGGGTCGGCAGGCAATCCGCGAGCCTCGCGCCACTCACGCAGCAAAGGACGAACGTCGGTCCAGAATGCGCCGCGATACATCTCCTCGGCCGCCACCAGGCTGCAATCCCGCTGATGGATGGCGAGCTGCTCGCGATCGACGAGCGCAGCCTTCAGAAACAGCTCCTGTGCTGCAACCACGGTCTGCACCATTGCTTCCACTTTGCCCTTCAGGTTGTGGCTCTGATCGATCATGAATGCGATGTCGAGCTTGATGCCGTCGCTCGCAGCGCAGAGAATCTCGTGAAAGATACGGAAGATCTGATAAGGGTCGATGGAGCCCAGAGTGAGATCGTCGTCGGCATAACGCCGGTCATTGAAGTGGAAGCCGCCCAGCAAGCCGGTATGCAGCAGCCAGGCCACGATCTGCTCAATGTTTTGCGCCATGTAATGATGGCCGGTGTCGACCAGCACATAGGCCTGCGGCCCGGCGTGCCGGGCGAGATGCGAAGACATTCCCCAGTCGGCAACATCGGTGTGATAGAACGCCGGCTCGAAAGGCTTGTACTCAATCAGCAGTCGCTGATTGGGCAGCATCCGATCATGAGCCGCGCGAAGCGCCTCTTCAAGCCATGCAATGCGCTTGCGAATGCTTTGCGTGCCCGGATAATTCGATCCATCGGCCATCCAAAGCGAGATGTCGCGTGAAGCCAGCGCCTTGCCGATCTCGATGCAGTCGAAGACGTGTTGGAGAGCGCGCTCGCGGATAGCCGCATCGGGATTGCACAGCGAACCAAACTTGTATTCCTGATCCTGAAAGAGATTCGGGTTGATGGAACCGGAGCGGACGCCGTAACGGTGCTCGAGTTCGCGAACCGCGCCCACGTCGTCCAACCCGTTCGGAAGATCCCACAAAACGTGCAGCGCGAGCGCAGGCGTAACGCCGGTGAGCCGGTTGACCTCGGCTGCGTCGGCAAACTTCTCTTCGATGGTGGAGGCAGCCGCGGCCTGCACAAACTTTCCAAAGCGTGTGCCGGTATTGGCAAATCCCCACGAAGGAATTTCAATCAGAAATGAATCAAGCGCCTTGAATGCCTTCTCGCGAATTGCAAAATCTGAGTTCGTCATTGAAATTACCTTTCGGACCACGGAAGGTGTTTACTGGTCCCTGGTCCCTGGTCCCTGGTCCCTGGTCCCTAGTCCCTGGTCCCTGGTCCCTAGTCCCTCGTTCCCTGGTTCCCTGCTTCTCCGTCCTTCACCACAATCACGTTCAGAAATCTCGGTCCATGCACGCCTTTGATGCGGGTCATTTCGATATCGGCGGTAGCGCTCGGTCCCGAGATCCACGTGACCAAGGCTGGCAGCTTCTCGGCTCCCTGGCCTCCTGATCCTTGAGCCCTGACCCCTGACCCCTGTATTTCGGTCGTGCAGCGGTCGAAATACTCGGGCAGTGTCTCAACAATCTGGCTGGCGCGAAGAATGCATAAATGCCAGTCGGGCAGCAGCGTGATCACGCGTCGCCCCTCCGCGGATGAGTGATGGAGGACGATCGTCCCCGAATCGGCAACCGCGCAGAAGCACGCAGTCAAAACGCCTTCGCAGCGTTCGATCTCTTCGCTAGCCAGTTCGCCATCGATCTTCCAGTTGAATCCGGCCGCAAGCCACTCCTGCGGCACGCCGGCGGGCGCCACAAACGTGTTGCGGCCACCGCGGGCAAGCTGGACTGCGATCTCAGATGCGAGGTCATCAGGCGCACACTCGGCAACCTCGGCATCGTACTCGCGCAACCGCTCAATCATCTTCGCCACGCGGGCATCGGCCAAGAGCGATCCGCGACGGATGTACTCGCGCGGAATCGAATCGGATGGCGTTACGCCGGCCTTCGACGCAGCTTCTGCGCCAAGCCTTTTGAGAATTGCCGAGCGCCCCGCCAACGTTGGATTCATCGCGAAGCCTGCTTTCTTTCTCTCCACCATGCGTGGAACGTCTGCTTCGGCAGGCCGCGCAAGTCGCGAGTCTGAGTCCACTTGGCGCCAATACCAGGCAGCGAGTGAATCCAACCATCTTTGCGCGTAAAAAATCTCAGGCCGATGCGGCCCATCGCTTGCGCCGTATGGAAGAGCCAGGCGCGCGAAAAAAGCAGATTTGCCACGCACATTCCCAGGAACATGGAATCGAAAAACCGCGCCACCCTGCCGCGCTCCTGATCCGTGACCTGCGCTCGCAAGTCGATCAGAATCTCGGGAATGTTAATCCTGACCGGGCAAACCTCATAGCAAACGCCGCACAGCGACGAAGCAAAGGGGAGCGACTGCGCGTGCTTCATCCCGGTGAGCTGCGGGGTAAGAATAGCCCCGATGGGACCCGGATACACTGAGCCGTAGGCGTGGCCGCCAGTCTGGCGGTACACCGGGCAGGCATTCATACACGCTCCGCAGCGAATGCAACGCAGGGTCTGCCGCTCTCGCTCGCGCGCTCGGATTGCCGTGCGGCCGTTATCGAGCAGCACAACATGAAATCGCTCGGGTCCGTCGCCCGGCGTAACACCTGTCCACAGCGAGGTGTAGGGGTTCATGCGTTCGCCGGTGGCCGAGCGCGCCAGCACCTGCAGCATCACTTCAAGATCGCTGAATCGCGGCAGAACCTTCTCAATGCCGGCAAGCGTGATGAGCGTGCGCGGCAGCGTAAGACACATGCGCCCGTTGCCCTCGCTCTCCACAACGGCGACAGCGCCGGTCTCGGCGATCAGGAAATTCGCGCCGCTGATCGCCGTCGGGACTTCAAGAAACTTGCGCCGCAGGTAATGTCGCGCTGCTGCCGTCAGCGCCTGCGGATCGTCAGACAGATCGCTCAGCCCCATGGTCCGGGCAAAGATTTCCCTCACCTGGCTGCGATTCACGTGCAGCGCCGGAACGACGATGTGCGAAGGCTCCAGCTGCCCGAGCTGAAGAATGATCTCGGCTAGGTCAGTTTCAAAGACCCTGACACCTGCAGCCTCGAGATGCGGGTTCAGCTGGATCTCGGCCGAGGTCATGGTCTTGATCTTGATGACTT
>JASHVU010000725.1 GCA_030044455.1 Acidobacteriaceae bacterium
GTTTCGGGCGCAATTGGTTTTTTAAAACCGGTCTCAACCACCAACTTTGTAGAATCGTGGAGATCATGCGACCCGCCTTGATACCGGGTCCCGCATGTGCTCAACCAGTGGCAGAGGCATTTATGAGACCGGTTGTAGCGCTTCATGGTGCTCTACTCTGAAATCGACCCAGCGAGCGGATGTTTTACGATAAAGCAACTCCCTACTCGGCTCAGTCCGCTCGCACCTGCACGGATAACCGGTGTTCTTGCCGGCTCGCTCCGGAATAGCGGGATGACGAAATTGGCCGGTCCGCGTATCTAGATAATGCCAGCCGGCATATCCCGTGCGGGCGACAGCACTCTTACCCGTCTCTTGACAACGAATCGAAATTCGGTATAAATTCCTCGACATTATGGAATCGTTACCAAGGCAGTAATAATGGGCGATTCCCCGCGGCGTGCTGCTCCCCGAATTCGATCGAATCCGGAAGGAGAATCCTTTGCCTCGGAATGCAGTCGAAGAAAGTCTACCTTTATAGCTTCGTAGATTTTCAGGGGCCTTGTCGTTTGCCTTTGGTCGGGACCTTACGGTAGTCGAACCCCCACGCTCGATCATCTCCTCCGCAAAAGGACGATTCCCATGACCCGCTCCAGCAGCATTCCCCGCATGTGGCTGACACTCATAGCAGCCTTCGCAGCAACGTCTTTGCTTCCCGCCACGTTGGCGCAGAACCCGCAGCGCCTGCTCACGCGCCATACCCGCGACGTGGTGATGAACGGCCGCGCTCCCCGTGTTGGCCAGTTACCCCCCGACCGCATGCTCAAACTAGCGATCATGTTGCCACTCCGCAACCGGGGGGCGCTGACTCAATTGCTCAGCGATCTCCACAATCCCCAGAGCCCCTCCTACCTCCGATACCTATCGGTGCAAGAATTCACTGATCAATTCGGACCCACGCAGACAGATGTGGATGCAGTGGTCCGTTTCGCGCAGGCGAACGGCATGACCGTGACCCGGACAACGGCCAATCGCATGGTAGTGGATGTCAGAGCGTCAGTGGCCAGCATTGAGAAGGCCTTTCATGTCACCATGGGTGTCTACCAGGACCCGGAAGAAAATCGCGCCTTCTACGCCGTCGACCGGGAACCGACCGCCGCGCTGAGCGTGCAGCTGTGGCATGTCGCAGGCCTCGACGACTACTCTCCGCCACAGCCGATGCTTCGCTTCGCTCCGAAGGGGGCAGTGCGTACGGAGCAGACCGGATCGGGTCCCGATGGGCAGTTCCTTGGCAGCGATATGCGGGCCGCGTATTACGGAGGAACAGCGCTGACCGGCGCAGGCCAGACGATCGGTATCTTCGGGCTGAACTTCAACATGATCGACGTTGATAATTACTTCAGCTCAATCGGCCAGCCTTTCAATCCCAGTGTCGTCATCACTGACTCGATTGATGGATATGACACCTCCTGCCCCAGTCCGTGCAACGATGGCGAACCTATCGCCGACATCGTACAGTCGTACTCGATGGCTCCGGGAGTGGACGCGGTGATCGAGTACGAGGCCTCGAACGACGTGGATACCTTCACGCAGATGGCCACAGATGACATTGCGAAGCAATTGAGCGCTTCGGTGGGATGGCTGCCGGCCGACCCCACATCCGATGAGCCGATCTTCATGGAATTCGCTGCACAAGGGCAGAACCTGTTTGTGGCTTCGGACGACAGCGGCGCATGGAGCCCGACCAACCCGGCTTTTTACCCTGCGGACGATCCTTACATCACTTCTGTAGGAGGCACGCAGCTGACCACGAATGGCGCTGGTGGCTCCTGGGCATCAGAGGTCGCCTGGGGCTTCGCTCCGGGCATTACGATGGCGTGCGGCAGCCCCGGTGGAAGCGGCGGGGGATACAGCACGAACGGTTTTGCAATTCCCAGCTACCAGCAGCTTCCGGGGGTGATCAATTCGTCGAATGATGGGTCGACTAGTTTGCGCAATGGTCCGGATGTTTCTGCGGATGCGGATTGCAACAGTTGGTGGTGCGCGGAAGGGAGCTGCCAGGGAGGGTTGGGAGGAACGAGCCTTTCCACGCCGCGTTGGGCCGGATTCATGGCGCTGGTGAATGAACAGGCGGCCAACAGCAATGCACCGTCCGCCGGCTTCGTGAATCCAGCCTTCTACTCGATTGGCACGAGCTCAAACTACAGCAGCAACTTCCACGACATTACCATCGGTGGTGAATATAACTCAACCTCATGCACCGCGAGTAGTTCTGCCTTCAACTGCCTTACCAGTGGCACAGGTTCCGGCTTTGAAGGTTTTGACGCCGTTACCGGCTACGACATGGCCACTGGATGGGGCAGCCCCAATGGGCAGGCGTTGATTGACAGCCTGACGCCTGCGGCTACCGCGCCCTATTTTGCGCTTTCCGGTTCGCCGTCGGCGCTGAGTATTCCATCAGGATCAACCAGCACCAGCAGTACCATTCAGCTCAGCTCGGGCAATGGCTTCAGCGGCGCGGTGAATCTGAGCGTGAACATTCTCGGCTCGCCCTCCGGCGTCTCGGCCTCCCTCAGTCCAACCTCGATCTCCGGATCCGATACCTCAACGCTGACTGTATCGCTCAACGGCACCGGGCCGGGGGGGAACTTTGTTGTGGCCGTTACCGGCGAAGGCGCCGGCGGGGTGGAGACGCAGCCAGCCTATCTCACGCTGGCCTTGCCCGCCTTCGCCATTTCCGCTTCAACCAGCGCCATCTATCTCAATCAAAGCTCGTCTGCCACGTCCACGCTCACCGTGACGCCGCAGAACGGCTTTGAGGGCAAGGTGAGCTTCTCGCCGGTCCAGGGTCTGCCCAGCGGCGTGACTGCTTCGATCGATCCCAAAGAAACTGAGAGCACCAGCACGTTGAAGCTAAGGGCACGCAGCACCACGCCTACCGGGCCATCGGTGCCGCTGACCTTCAACGCAACTTCGGGCGACATTGTCGAGAGCGCCTCGTCTCTCACGCTCGCAGTGAGCGCGGCCACCGGCACGGGTGGCACGGGCGGGTCGGTGAATCTCTCCTCGGCCTACAACACCTACGCCATCTACACCGATGGCACGACCATCACCACAAGCGGGCTTGACGGACTGGGAGATGCCTATTCCGCCAATCTGCTCACGCCGCACCGCATTCTGAACGATGTGCAGTTTAACTTCGGTCCCGCCAATAAGCTCGATGCTGTGAGCGGCGCGGGCCAGACCATCGCGCTTCCCCCGGGTCGATACGCAACGCTCCAATTGCTGGGCACCGGCTATAACGGAGACCAGTCCGCGCAGACCGTCACGGTGACCTACACAGATGGCACGACCTCGAACTTCACGCAGAGCTTTAGCGACTGGTTTGTTCCCCAGTACAACAACAATGAGAGCTTCGCAGTTGTGATGCCGTACCGGAATTTCGCCGACGGCACCAAAGACACTCGCCCCTTCAACCTCTACGCTTATATCCTCACTCTCGACAGCCTTAAGGCTGTCAAGAGCTTGACCCTTCCGAACGATCCCAATGTTGTTGTGCTGGCCGCGACGCTGACCGAGCAGACTCTTCAAGATCCAGTCAATCTGTCGCGACTGTTCAACACCGGGGGCATCTTCAACAACGGGGTCACGTTCTCGGCCACGGGTGGTCTTGATGGCGGGGGCGACGGCTGCACGCTGCCCAATGGGTGCGCGGACGCATATTCAGCACAGCAACTCGGCCTTTCGCCGGGGCCGATCCCGTTCCTGATCGTGAACGGCGCTCTCTTCGGCTTCGGTCCCGTGAACACGGCTGACTGCACCACCGACTGCGTCCCGGACGCCATTTCACTTCCTGGCGGCCCGGGAGCTACCTTCTGGTTGCCCTTTGACGAGCTGAGACCCTACACCACCATGACGTTGCTCGGCACCGGGGTGCAGGGCAGTCATACCGGAACCGTGACGGTGAACTACACCAACGGCAGCAGCGACACCTTCAACCAAACCTTCAGCGACTGGTGCAATTTCGGCGCGAACGTGAATGAAAGCATCGCTGTGGGTGGCATCAATCGCATCAACAGCGACGGTACGCTCAACGGAGCAACCTGCAACCTTTATTCCTATACGTATGCGCTCGATCCCAACCGCATCGTGCGCAGCGTTACGCTCACAAACACAGATCAGACCAGCTTCTCGTTCGTCCTGTCTGTCACGTTCCAGGCGGCGGGCTCAGAATTTGGCGGCGGCACAAATTAGGGCGACAGGTGAGAAATTCCGTCTACGACTTCACCATGTCGCGGTGGAGCGCCTTGACCTGGTAGCCGGCTTTGGCGAGGCGCTTTTTCACTTCTTCGGCCATCATCACACTGCGGTGCTGGCCTCCGGTGCAGCCGAAGGCCACGGTGAGATAGCTCTTGCCCTCTTCAACGTAATGAGGCAGCAGGTAGAGCATCAACTCGGTGATCCTGTTCAGGAATTCCCTGCTCTGCGGAAAGCCGCGCACATAGGCTGCGACCCTGGGATCGAGCCCGGTCTTCTTGCGGAACTCGGGCACAAAGTGTGGATTGGGAAGGAAGCGCACGTCGAAGACCATGTCGGCGTCGAGCGGCACACCATTTTTGAAGCCGAAGCTGAGGCACGAAACCAGCAGACGCTGGGTTCCGTCCTGATGACCGAAGCGCGCCTGGATGTGGGCGCGAAGTTCGTGCACGTTGAAGTTTGAAGTGTCGATGAGCGTATCGGTGACGTTGCGGATGGGATCGAGGAGTTGCCGCTCTTCAACGATCGAGCGCGCTACCGTCTCAGATCGCCCAAGCGGATGCGGTCGGCGCGTCTCAGAGAAGCGGCGAACCAGCACCGCATCCTGCGCATCAAGAAATACGACGCGCGTCGGCAGCAGTTTTTTAATTTCCTTCAGGATTTCAGGGAGACGGTCGAGAGTGGGGCCTTCGCGCACATCCACCACGATGGCTGCACGTTCAACTTCTGTGGATTTGCTGACCAGCTCAGAGAACTGCGGCAAGAGTTCAAGCGGTAGATTATCAACGCAATGGAAACCAAGATCTTCAAAGGCTTTGAGTGCCGAGGCCTTTCCGGCTCCGGAAATGCCGGTTACAATCACCAACTCCTCGCGTACCGGTTTTTTCTTGCGGAGGTTTTGCGGGGAGAGTTTTCCTGAGGGGGTCATGCGCTCATGCTACAACGGAGGGCGGCACTTGCGCGCCCCCGAGGGTCTGTTCACACCACAGGGCTGCGGCCTGCTCGGTGTGAACAGACCTGATGCCTCACGGAAATGGAACGACGCTCTCGCCCCAGCGATTGTCAAGCCCTTCGGTAAGCTGGAAGCTTCCGGTTCCATCCTGCCTTTGAACTTCGCGAAACGTGATCACCCGGCCGGCGAACTCGCCGTTCACCACAAGCGGAGAAACTTGAACGTTCATATTCATGACCGGTCCGCGGAGGGTGGCTTCAAAGCTTCCAACGCCCTTGTCTTCGAGCAGCCCAGCCAGCACCGCGTTCTCAAAAGGATTGGCTTCCAGCATCATCAATTCGTTCATCGTGATCCCTTCGACTTCCTCGGCCGTGCACCCAAACATCCGCGAAAATGCCGGGTTGGTGTAGAGAATATGATTTCCGTATGCAATGGCCATTGCATCAGGCAAGCTGGCGAGTACGTCTTCAATGAAATTCGATTTCGGCACTGGCTCGTGGATGCTGGGATGGGCCACAATCACTGCTTCGTTCCGTGAATTGCCCACAATGGAATAGGTTCCTTCAACCGGCATCATCCGGCTGCCGGATACGGGCATAGTGGCGTGGAAGGGGCGACTGCGGCGCGTGCCCTTCAGGCGCGTCTGCGGCTCAGCCGTTCCCGGCAAAAGCCCCCACAGAACCTCCTCAATGGGCCGTTCCGCCCATTCGCCGTCGGCTTCGTTAATTGCCAGCCTCGCCTCGCGATTGGCAAACACGATTTTGCCTGCCTGTTCGAGGAAGATGAGCACTGGCAGTGCATCGAGAATCGTCATTTGCTCGCTGGAAGCGGTGTTAGTCACAAGATTGAATGCGAGATCGCCGGCTGGGTCTGAATCCCTTAATCCGTGGCGGGCCCAAAGAGAGTCAAGATACGCGTTGACAGCGGCGGCCATATCGAGAGATTAGGGCCCGCAGCAGCAAGCTTCCATCCCCTAAACCGGGTACTCAAAATATCGAAAGTAGATTGGCGGATGGGATGCCCGCCTTTGGACAGTTTCTTGTTCTATTTACAGCCAGTTTGGGCTATTACGGCTGCGCGGTTGCGGGCGGCGCGGCTGGAGCTGCCTTGGCGTTGGCAATCTCGGGATCTTTAAGAGCTTTACCGGCCTCTTTGGCGTGGTGGCTGCCGGGGTCGTACTCCATTACCTTTTGGTAGTTCCCGCGGGCATCGGCAAACCGACCCAGGTGGCGCTCGCTCTCGGCCAGCCCCCAATACACATCGGGATTATCGGGGTCCAGCACCAGGGCCGATTCGAAACGGGAGAGGGCGGCCTTCCAGTCCTTGCTGTCAAGATAGTATTTGCCAACGTTCTCGTCTTCCGATGCGGTCTCCTGATGTTCCGGTTCATCCGCTACCTGCCCCTTGCCGTGCTTGCCGGCCGGTGGGGTGTCAGCGTCAGTGTCGGGCTCAATGGCGTCAAGACCGGCAAGGCTCGAGCTTGACCCGCCGGCAGAGTTGGGTGGGCCCTCATCGGGGCTATGCACAGGATCGATATCAAAACCAGGCAGCGGCAGCAGGCCGCTGGCTGACCCAGTGTAAGTGGGCAGATTGACGGTGTTGCGGTTGGGCATCACCGGTACCGTGGTTTCATCCTCAGGAAATGGGTTGTTGCTGCCGGAGGACGGGCTAGCCGGCTTGTTCTGGTTGTTGGTGGACTGCGCTGGTTTGGCAGGAGGGTTCTGGGCCGGGGTTGATTGCGACGGCGCACTTGTCTGCGCAACTGTCTGGGGCGTCACCATTGCGCACCAGGCAACAACCATCGCGGCTGCAGCCAGAAGCCTCACTTTCCCTTTTTCCACCCCCAATCAATGGTACGATGCGGCCATACGGCAAGTTTTATATCCCAACTCCAAGGATACGACTGTTCACCCGCATGGCACTCATGATCCGATCTTCGGCAATCCACGCCGCCGGTTGCTATACGACTTCGGCCATCCGCAAAGGCAGCCGCGTAGCCGAATACACCGGCCACCTGATGACCAAGGCAGAGGCCGATAAACTCTACGAGCACTCGCCCGTCACCTACTTATTTGGACTCGGTGATGGCTCGATGGTCATCGACGGGCATTCCATGACGATGTTCGTCAATCACAGTTGCGACGCAAACTGCGAGACCGAGGAGATCGACGGCCACGTCTATGTAGTGGCCACTCGCAACATTCAACCCGGTGAAGAGATCACTTACGACTACTGTCTTTACGACGGCGGCGAAGAAGAGGCCAACTGCAACTGCGGCTCGAAGGGCTGCCGTTTGACTATGTACTCACCTAAGGAAGTGAAGAATCGCAAGAAGAAGGCGCGGCTGAACGGTAAAAAACTTGCTCAGAGGCCAAAGCCGGCATCAAATCGTTAGAGTCCGAAAATGAAGTTGAAGAGAGAATCCGAATTGCCGGCATTGACGGCGGAACAACTGGATGTATTGCGGCGGTTCGCGATGTTTGAAGCGAGTTTGCAGGAGCTGCGCCAGGCGCTGGCGAATGTTTGGGAGATTGAATTCGAGTCCGGCTTAAAGCCGGCTGGACCGGGAAAGTTAATGCGCGCTGCCTCAGGCCATTTCAGGATTCCCGAACCGGGTGTGTTGATTACTCGCGAGCATATTTCCAATGCTCTCGAACGCAAGCGATTTGAGTTGATCACCGAGAGGGATCTGGTGATTTGGGCAACGGTTTTGCTGCTCAACGACGCCTACGCGCTCGATCCCGGAGACGAGGACTTGATCGCGGAATGGCTGAACGATATCAGCTTCAATCTCGGCACAGATGAGCCTCGTCGCACCTCCAGCCGGGAACGATACAATCCCCTTTAGGCCTTCTCGAAATCCCCCGGCCTGAAGGAGAGACTGCAAGCATGGGTTACCAGGTTCTGGCTCGCAAGTACCGTCCGCAGCGATTTGCCGACGTAGCCGGTCAGGATCACGTGACACGCACTCTGCTGAACGCGCTCAGCCAGAACCGCATCGCTCACGGCTACATTTTCTCGGGACATCGCGGCATTGGCAAGACGACAATTGCCCGCATTTTAGCCCAGGCACTGAATTGCCGGGAAAGTATAGGCGCGGAGCGCCGTGCAACGCCGGAGCCGTGCGGCGTCTGCGACTCCTGCATCGAAATCCGACAGGGCAACGCCGTGGACGTGATCGAAATCGACGCGGCCACGAACCGCGGCATCGATGAGATTCGCGAACTGCGGGACGCGGCGAGGTATGCGCCTTCTCGCGACCGCTACAAGATCTACATTCTCGACGAAGCGCACCAGATTACCGAGGCGGCGTTCAACGCCCTGCTGAAGACCCTTGAAGAACCGCCGGCGCACGTGGTCTTCATGATGGCCACCACCGAGCCTGAAAACATTCCACAGACCATTCGCTCACGCTGTCAGCACTTCAGTTTTCATGCGGTCAAATTCGATGACATTCTGGCGCAGCTCAAGATGATTGCCGAAGCCGAGCAGGTGAGTGCGGAAGACGATGCACTGGCACTTCTGGCCGAGGCCGGCGACGGGTCGATGCGCGACGCATTGAGCATCATGGACCAGGCGATTGCATCGGCGCCGGTTGAGAATGACAAGCCGATGCTGGCTGCGGCGCAGATTCGCGAATTGATGGGCTCGGTGCCGAATGCTGTTTTTGAGCGGTTGCTTGAAGCTGTGGCCGCGGGCCAGAGCTCCGAGCTGATGGAGCAGTTGAATATTCTGCTGAACGCCGGCCACAGCCCGCAGGCACTGGCCCGGCAGATGGTGCGCTACCTGCGTAATTCGCTGATGGCCAAGCTGGACGGCGAACAGTCTGAGCTGCTGCAGATCTCGGCTGACG
>JASHVU010000726.1 GCA_030044455.1 Acidobacteriaceae bacterium
GACTAAGAAAGATGTGGACGAGAATGAACCGGTCGGTCCGCTGCATCCCCTGATAATGAAGGTCGATGGCCAGGTCTTCAGGCGCGTGAGCGGTAACAACTACAAAACGGTCCCCTTCGGGAATGTTGATTGTGGCGCGCATTGCCTCATACACACCTGATGCAATCGCGGCACGCTGCGCCGGGCTCACGGATTCGTACACGGAAACACGCACCAGCGGCATCGGTCAGTCCCCTATGGCTTCAGTTACGTCGCGGACAAGATTATTCAGGTATCGGCGGCGATCGAGCAGCGCCACCATTGCACTCTGCGCAGCTTTGCGATCTACGTCGCTGCCCTCGTCCCAAGCACTCCACTGCGCGCGCAAATCGCCATCGACTTCATCCAGCAGACCGTCAAATTTCTTCTTCGCCTCCGTCAAATTCCTTTCAACTTCCGGATCGCTCTCGCCGGCAGCGCGAGCCGTGCGCATCTCTTCGAGCTGCATGTTCAAATCGAAAACTTCTTCAAGCAAATCGGGAGGTACGCGTGAAGGATCTCTGCGATCTTTGCCACTGTGCTCTTCGCCAATCGCGGCGCCTTCGCGCTTCAGCAGGTACTCGGTGCGCCGCAAAGGATCCTTGAGCGTGCGATAAGCGTCGTTGAGCAGGGCCGTATCGGCCAGACTCCATTGCTTCTCACTTTCGGTCGCGCGCGCGAAGCGATCGGGGTGCAGCTTGCGGCTCAGGCGATGAAACTCCCGCTCCAGCGCGGCCAGATCAATGTTCAACCTGGGAGCTAGTCCAAAGGTAGAAAAAAAATCGCCGCTGGGCGGGGGTTGAATCTTGCTGCAATGCGGGCAAAACAGCGTGGACTCGTTGTGAGCCACGGAACAGGACCAGCATGCAACGGGGATTGCGGAATCGAGAACTTTCATCATCATCCAAACCTTGCTCGCCAAAAACCCCTACGACGAAAACGAAGAACCGCAGCCGCAGGAGCGCGAAGAGTTTGGATTGATGAAGTTAAACCCCTGCCGCATCAGGCTCTCCTCGTAATCCAGCGTCATGCCGTGCAGATAGAGGAACGATTTGGGATCGACGAAGACGCGAACTCCGTCGAACTCGTAGACGCGGTCGCGTTCTCGCGGCTGCGTGTCAAACTTGATGGAATACGAGAGCCCTGAGCATCCACCGCCCATCACGCCCAGGCGCAACCCGCCCTCGGCAGGCGAAATGCCTTCCTTGGCCATCGCGGTACGAATGCGCTTGATGGCCCTCTCGGTGACGTTGAGCCCCTGGCCGGGCGCGCCAGCGGTTTGCGGTGGGGCAGTTTGCGGCTGCTGCTCCGATGTGTTGGACCCGCCGATTGTCACCATGTTGGCCATTGTTTTGTCTCGCGTTCCCTCAGGGGCTGAAGTCCCTTTTCTTCCTTGCCCTTCATCGGCCCAACTAAAGTCGCGCCCTTTCAAAACCGCATCGCCCCTACGGGGCTGAGTACCTTAAACCAATCTTCACCCCACGCTGAAGCGCGCGGCTGACGGCTGTTGCGCCTACGGCGCGCATTCCCCGGTCTCCAAATACGAGGGATCGGGCGCACCCAATTCGTGTTTGAGTGCGCTCTGTACGAGGTTACTTGGCGGCAGCGGCCGCCTGCACCGTCTCAGCCACCCCGTTCTTCTTCTTCCAGTCGCCGATTGCAGCGCGAATCGCGTCTTCAGCCAGCACCGAACAGTGAATCTTCACCGGTGGAAGCGAAAGCTCCTTCACGATGTCGGTGTTCTTGATGCCCAGCGCGTCTTCCACCGTGCGCCCCTTGATCCACTCCGTCGCCAGTGAAGAGCTCGCAATCGCCGAGCCGCAGCCAAAGGTCTTGAACTTGGCTTCCTCAATCACCTGCGTCTCAGGGTTCACGCGGATCTGCAGGCGCATCACGTCGCCGCACTCCGGTGCGCCCACCAGGCCCGTGCCCACTTCGGTCGAGCTCTTGTCGAGCGTGCCCACATTGCGCGGATTGTTGTAATGGTCAACTACCTTGTCGCTGTATGCCATCTGCCTTTTCTCCTCCGCGGGGGAAGCCGCGTGATTCTCAAGCTGTTAGCTTCTAGCCGCTAGCTTCTAGCTATTTTGTGCCGCCCACTCATTTGATGCGCGAGCTAGCAGCTGGTAGCTAGAGGCTAGAAGCTGTCTCTGTTAGTGCGCCTGCCACTCAATCTTCGTCAAATCAATGCCTTCCAGCACCATCTCATACAGCGGCGAAAGCTGGCGCAGCTTTTTTACAATGTCAATCACCTTTGCCGCAACGTAATCCACTTCAGCTTGCGTGTTGAATCGCCCCAACCCGAAGCGAATCGAGCTGTGCGCCACATCGTCACCCAGGCCCAGTGCTTTCAGCACGTAGCTGGGTTCGAGCGTTGCTGAAGTGCACGCCGAGCCGCTTGAAACGGCCACATCGTTAATGCCCATCAGCAGGCTTTCGCCCTCAACATACACAAAGCTCATGTTCAGGTTCCCGGGCAGCCGGTGCTCCA
>JASHVU010000727.1 GCA_030044455.1 Acidobacteriaceae bacterium
CCTCCACGGGCGCCACGGCCTGGTGCGCATCACCGACGATGGCCAAGCCTCGCTGGCCCTCTCCGGAATGAACCTCGTCGGCGTCGCCTTTTCGCCGCTCGGCACAACCATCCTCACCACCAGCGATGCCGTCTACGAAGTTGATCTTGGCGTCGAAGGGCTGGCGGTCGTCTAGGGAAGCTCTGATCAAGTTGCCGTTTTGAAAGGGCACGGCTTCAGCCGTGCCGAAGAGTCAAGCAGAATGATTGGAGCTTTAGCTCCCGAGGACCGGTCCCGCAACTTAATCAGAGCTTCCCTAGGCTGAATTTCTCATCGAAAAGCTAAGGGAAAACGGTCCACAAGCGAAGTTATCTGCAAAAGGCAGTGGGGCCGGCGGAATCTGAAGGCATCAAAAAAGAACGGGGCGGCTTTGAGCCGCCCCGAACCTTTGCTTCAACCGAAAAGGCCTTAGAACGTGAACTTGGCCTCTCCCTGGACGATACGGTGTCCAGTCTTGTACGTGGCATACCCGAAATTCACACCCGTGGCCGGCTGTAGCAGCTGGCCAGCGTCGTTGAATTGCAGGCTCAAGGCCGGGTCGCCGCTGCTCTCGAAGGTGCGAACCGGGTGGTTGAGGAAGTTATAGCCGGAGAACCGGAAGGTCAGCTTTCTCTGTTCTGAACTTCCAAACACAAAGTTCTTGAACGCCGAGAGGTCGCTGTTGAAGAATCCCGGTCCGGTCAGGGTCGGGAAGATATAGCTCCCTTGCTGACCTGCTGTAGCGAATGGAGAGAAGCAGTTGCCGTTGACGTACTGGCCCGCATGCAGCCCGGAATGCGGGTTGCAAATGACCTTCGGCATCAGCGTCACGTCAGGTGAACCGATCGTGTTCGAATCGTTCGCCTGGATGGGTAGGGCCGTGGGGCCTGATCCCAGGTACGAACTGCCGGCAGGAATCCACGCGGTGTAGCCGAAGTTGGCCGTAACCGCTGCCTGCAGGTCGGCGCCGCTCTGGAACTGCGAGATTCCCGACAACTGCCAGCCATTCAAAGCGCCCTTTGCGAACATGTTGCCCGAACGCAAACTCGGGAACTGGTACACGTAGGCCGCGTTGAAGATGTTCTTGCGGTTGTTGGGCAAGGTTCCGTAGTTGTTCTTCAGGGTCGTGGGGTCGCCCGTCGCCGAGCCATTTTCGCCGCGGACGCCGAGGGCCTTCGAGTAAGTGTAGTTGACCATGTAGATCAGTCGACCTTGTTGCTTGTTCCAGGTCACCTGCAAGGAGTTGTAGTTCGAGTACATCTTGTGGTTAATGATCTTGATCGACGAGTAAGGCTGGTACGGACGTGCGTTCTGTTCCTGGTTCTGGCCGTTGTTTCCAGTTACCGCCGTTGTGCCGATCCCATTGGTGAAATTACCGCCCGTATTCTCGCAGTTCTGATTATCCTTTGGGAGGGTTGTACCGTTAACCGTTTGACCGTCGTTGATGTCGGTCGGATCGCAGTTCGGCAACCATCCGCAAACTTGGTCGCCAGTTTGTTGCGGGTTGCTGACGCGGGTAATAGCATCACCTGCGCAGACCGTAGCGCTGAACAACGCTCCAACGGGCAGATCGTTGATCTCAAACAAACTGTTGTTGTAGTTGCTCAGGTAGTCAGCCTTGTTGCCGACGTAAGCGACTTCGACGAGGCTCTTCCAGGGAGTGCGTTGAGCCACGGTGAAGCTCCAGTCCTGTGTGCGGGGCTGTTCGCCGTCAGTCGGATCGAGAGCATCGACGCCGCTCGGAATACTGAGATCCGCGGTATTTTGCGAAACAAACGAGAACGGCCCGTTGATGCCGGGCGACGCGAACGATCCGCGAACGATGCCGTAGGCGGGGTTCTGCACGTTCTGCTCGTCGTGGTAGTGGTACATGCCGTAGCCGCCACGCAGCACGGTGTTGCCGGTTCCGAATAGATCGTAGGCAAACCCAACGCGCGGGTTCCAGAAGAGGGTCGTTGACGCCGAGCCCGAAGTCGGTGTGGACGAGTTTTGCGCATGCCACTCGACGCCCGGGAATTCAACGCCGCCCACCGAAGCTCCCTTGCCTGCGGTGTACAGGGACGGATACCAGGCTGCGAAACCATATCCGGTGAGATCGCTCCATGGTCCGAGGTGCGAAAGGCGCAATCCGAGATCGAGCGTCACCTTTCTTGAAACCTTCCACGAATCCTGTCCATAGAACTCGGTGCTGATGTAGCGGAAGACCGGAAGCGGGTCGAAGTTCTGTTCGCTGTAACCGTTGGGCAAGCCCATCAGCATATCAGCGTATGCGTTGCCGCTCGAATCCGATTCCCAGTTACTGAAAGTGGCTGAACCGTCAACCGGCCCCTGGTTCGGCTGAGAGTTCCACGTGCGCTCCCAGTAGAAACCGAATTTCGCGGTATGCGTCTTCCACACCTTTGAAATGTTGTCGGCCAACGAAGGCAGAGTCTTCTTGGCGAAGACGGTGTCGTTGTCCAGCTCGAATCCCGCGTTCAGCTGGTTGGAAACGCCGTCGCCCCAGCCATCCACTTCGGGATAAAGCAAAGTGGACTCATTGGCGTGGGTGAACAGCGTCTGGTAGTCGATGCCGAGACCCTGGCGATCGACCTTGCTCTGATCCTGGAAGTGGTTGGGCAGGTTCAAATACACCCAGTTGAAGATCACTTCGTTGGTGAGAGTGGGGGTGAACACCTTGGTCATGTTCGCCGTCACCACCTCGGAGTCGGAGCTCTCGATGATCGGAGAGGGATAAGGAGTGGTTGGATCGTCCCAGCTCTGAGCATTGCCCGTCCACAGGGTGTCGAGGCTCTCTTCCGCGTTGTCGTTCTGGTGGTTGTATTGAACGTACAACTTGGTCGAGTTGTTGATGCTGTAGTCCACGCGTCCGCGGTACTGATTCATATTCGCGAAACGTGTCTTGGCGGCCACGTAGTTGAAGCCCTGGTTCACGTTCGGATCGGCATTGTTCAGCGGAAAGACGCTGATCAATCCCGCACCGGATGCCTGATCGACTGGATTGATAAGACTCAAATTCCCCTTCGACGCGATACAAGTGCCGCTGGAGTTTTTCTGCGTGCAGGTGTAGACATTCGCGTTGGAGTTGTTGGTGGGCGTACCAATCTCACCGCCGCCGACCGGCGTGTTGTTGATGGTGCCGCTGCCACCGAGCTTGCTGGTGTACGCGTTGTCTGAATCCGCCTCGGTAAAGTCGCCCGCTTTCATATCGGCGCTGGGGACGGTTGCCTGGTAGATGCCGTTGTCGATCACCTGCCGGTACAGCTCGAACCCGGCAAAGAAGAACAGCTTGTCGTGGTTGTGGTTGAAATTCGAATGCGGGAAGATCACCGGGCCGCCGAAGTTCGCGCCAGGATAGTAGTACCTGGTCAAGGGGCGGGGGGCAAGTGGCTGGCCGGCGGCGTTGTCGCCTTTGTAGTTGCCCAACCAGTCGTTGGCGTTCAGGTCGTAGTAGCGGGCGTACATGTACGCTTCGCCGTGGAACTGCTGGCCGCCCGACTTGCCGACGGCGTTGATGGTCACGGGGCCCTTGGCGCTATCCGCGCCGAAGTTCGAGGTCTGCACCGTGAGTTCGGAGGTCATGTCGACGTTGGTGTTTTCAGCCTGGCCGCAGTTGCAGCCCGGGTCAACAATGTGGGCACCGTCTGAGGTGATGTCGAGAGCCGCGGTGCGCAGGCCGTTGGCTGAGAAGTCTCCCACCGGTCCGTTGCCCGTGCCCTCGTTGGCAGCCACGTAAGATGACTGATTCAGTGCGCCTGAGCTCATGGCCATGCCCGGCATGATCTTGATGAACTCTGCGGCGTTCTGGCCGATGATGGCCACGTTCTGCATCACGTTCTGGCCGATCGTGAATGATTTCTCGCCAGAATCAGAGGGTGTGATCTGAGTTTCGCTGGCCTCAACGACCACCGTCTCACTCCTCGCGCCGACCTGCAGCTTGATGTTGGCGACCGCGCGAGTTTCGCTTGCGTTCACGTTGATGTCTTTGGCCTGCCAGGTCTTGAAACCCTGCCTGGTAATCGTGACGGTGTAAGTGCTCGGCGGGACCGCAGCGAAGTTGAAAAAACCATCTCCGTTGCTGATTTCGGTGCGTTCATCGCCGCTCGCCTGGTTCTTCAGGGTGACGCTTGCACCCGGAACCACCGCGCCTGAGGTGTCGAGAACCGTTCCGTTGACTGTCGCGCTACTTGTCTGCGCTGTGGCAGTCGGTGTCGTGACGAATAACACGGCAATAACTGCGAGCGCTGCGCATAGCGTTAGCCAGCCTTTGGACACGGCCGTCGGCTGTTTGAACCAATTCATACCCGTGCCTCCTGAATTGTGAATATGCATTTGTTTCGTTGCCCCCCTATATGGAGCCGCATTCGCGACCCCTGCCTCACGAACATTTGTGAATCGTTTTCCGTGCAAGCACGAAAAACGCACACCCGAATCCACTCGACACCGCTACGGAATCCGCGTTGCTTTTCGGCGCAGTAAATCGAATTAACTCAGATGCCCAAGCGTTATACACCCCCCGAAACAGAACTGTCAACAAAAAGGTTGAGATCCTCGTAAGCTAAAAGGCCTACTCTATCTAAACATATGAATGTAAATAACTTACTCTCAATTAACGCTTCCGGTACGGGGTCCTGAAAGGGCTTTTTTGCCCCTCAAAACCGGCCAAAAATCGGAATGGAAGGGGAAAATCTCAACCCTTCGATGGAGAGAACGCAATGGCGCGCCCAGAGATGTGACAAAGCGGGTTTAGGACATCGATTCCGGCATCATTGAGTATGTTTTCGAGCCACGACGAGTGCGAACATCACAGCTCAAGGCCAGTTCTGCTCCGCACTTTTCAGGCGCTCATACTCCTCCCGTTCGCGCCGCATATCGTCGATCCGACCTACGGCCCGGTAGGCATTCACAAGATAGAGCCTCACTTTGGAGCTTTCAGGATCGAGTTTCTCCGCGGCTTGATAGGCGGCCAGCGCATCCTTATCGTCTCCGCTGGCCCGCAGTGCCTCGCCCAGGGCCAACTGCGAGCCCACTGATTCAGGACTGAGCGCAACCGATTCGCGCGCATATCGCAGGGCGTCTGCGGTTTTGCCCTCGGTTATGTACCGTAGCGCCAGTGAAACTCGCGCCGGAACGCTGTCCGGTTGGACCTTCAGTTCCGCCAGAAACTCCGGTGCACTCTGTTCGGGATGATGGGCTGCCAGGTACGTTCCGTAGAAAAAGTGGACATTGGGGAACTTCGGATACGCCGCAAGCAATGCCTTGAAATCCGCTTCAGTCTGCTCGGGGGGTTCCGTGATCAGATCCCAGTAGGTCTTCCCTGCCATCGCCACCACCTGGCGCTGGTTTTGGGGAACGTCCTGCGGCAGCATGGGCATCCTCAGGCATGCCAGGCCGGCGCCGAACATCATCTCCTTGTTATTTCGATCCTGAAGAGCAACCTCAATATACATGTCCTGCGCAAGTTCAAACGCTCCCTGCAGAGTAAGAAGCATGACCAGATGGAAGTTGGCCACGTTGAGCAACGGACCGCCCGGCGCTCTCACTGGAACCAGCATGTGGGCTTTTTTGAGATGCTGAAACGCAAGATCGTATTGCTTGGTGCTGAATTCACAGAGGCCCAGCAGGGCAAATCCGGGTGCAGCCGACGCATCCAAAGCCACCATGTGTGTGAGCGCGTCACGGCACTCAGGATAACGATCGTGCTGGTAGTCGATCATGCCGATGGCCCACCACCCTTCGGTCCAGTCGGGCTTCATCTTCACGGCCTCGGCAAAGAGCCGTGCCGCATCGTCGTCGTGCTGGGCGTCGTAGGCCTGCTGCGCCGACCGCGATAACTCTTCAAAGGACTGCGTCGATGTCTGGCCGGCCGCTACCGCCACCATCGACAGCAGGATTCCCATTACCGGCTTCACCAGGATTCCCTGTGCCGGCTTCACTTTGTCATGCTCCGTCCCTGTTCCTGGTCGCGCTTCTGGATGGCGGCATCCATCTGCGCTGCGATCTTGCGTTCGCGCTGGCCGTCGTCGCTGCGCCCCAGTCGGAAGTAGATGGTGGCCAGGGTGCGATGCGCTTCGGTGTATTCGGGATGATCGCTCACCAGTGACTGCAGCACTTCCGCGGCCCGCTTGTCGTTGCCCTCATCGGATAACAGGCGCCCATATTGAAAACGGGCGCGTATCTCGCCGGGCTGCAATTCGAGAGCGTGGGTCAGGCATTTATCCGATTCCGGCAACCTTCCTTCTTCGCGAAGCAGCGTTCCCATCCACAACAACGCGTCGAAGTTGTTGTCATCAAGCTCAAGAGATTTGCGGAATGATTCCTCGGCGCCTTTCAGATCGGATTCAAGAAAGGCCAGTCTGCCTTTGAGGCTGTACGCCTCGGGCAAATTCGGATTCAGGGCTATCGCCTGGTTGACCTCAACCAGCGACTTCCCCTTGTCGTGGGCCTGCCACCATGTGTAGGCCATCAACATGTGCGCTTCCGCCGTGTTGCCGTTGGCCAGCAGCTTTTGAATAAGCTGCGCGCCGCGGTCGGTCTGGCCCTCGTGGAGCAGGGCTGTGCCCAGCATGTAATCGAGGGCGCGATCGTCGGAGTGCGAGGCCTCCAATGGATCGAG
>JASHVU010000728.1 GCA_030044455.1 Acidobacteriaceae bacterium
ACGGGGTGATTGGAGTTAGAGGATTGTCGCTGATGTAGGGCAACGGGTTGGCATCCTGCGCGGCAACGGCTGCGGGCAATAGCGCCGCAACTGAATCTTCAGCGGTCTTCTCGTCAACTCCTGCTTTCTTAAAGGCGCGCTGATCGAGGATGACGTAGGGCAGGTCGGGATTGGGCATGAGCCAGGTCTGCTTTTCGCCGGATTTTGAGAAGCGCTCGTTCAGCTCCGCGTTCAGCATGTCATAAACCTTCTCCATGTTGACGGCTGCGCCGTGAATACCGAGCTTGGCCGCGTCGCCGGGGATGGGCGCAATTCCGTGGTCGGCAGTAAGCGCGAGCCACACGTTCTTGAGGCCGATTGAGCCATCGAGCCAGGTGAAGAAATTGTCGAGATCGTGATCGAGGCCAAGGATCATCTGCTCTTCGAATTCCGAGTCGGGACCGAATTGATGGCCTTGGATGTCGTTGGCCGAGAGCGAAACGACGACGAGGTCGGTGACTCCGTGCTGGCCCAGGTGTTCGCCTTCGATGAGCGCCCTGGTGAAATCGAGCTCGTAGCTGTTGGCGGCGGGCGAGCGGCCCACGAGCTCAAAAAACTGCGTCGTCGAAGTGACGACGTTGGCCTCGCGCTCAGCCTGCTGAATGCGGCCGCCTGTATTGAAGGCTTTGGCCCAATCGGGCAGGTGCTGCATGTAGTAGGTGGAGGTGGTGAACTGGCCGCTGATGGGGTCGATCCAGAATGCGCCATTGGCCGACTGCCCGGCGGGGAGTATGGCAGCGCGGTCTTTTAGCGAGACTCCATAGACGCGCGCGCGACCCTGCGTGGCAAGACGCAATTCGTCGCCGAATGTGGTGGCGCGCAGGTTAAGGGGCGAGGCGCCAACAATGAACTTTGGCGCAGTAGTGGGCGCGCCGGTCTGGTTAGCGGGAATGGAATCGTGGGGCAGATCGACGAGCTCGTAGCGCTCATCCTCGACTGAGCTCACCTGGTGGTCGTAGCTGCGCGCGGGGTCCCACCACTCGTTGGACTCGATGCCGTGGCCGTCGGAATACGCGCCGGTGCCTATGGTGGAGTGGCCGGGAGCGGTCTTGGTGTTGGCGTAGTCGAAATAACAATCTGTGAACCACGCGCCTTCTTTCATAAACAGGTTGAAGCCGCGGCCCTTGAACTCAGCCGCATCGCGGTTCAGGTAGTCGCCGCGAAACTGGTCGATGACCACGATCACGATGAGCTTGGGATTGCCGACATAGGCCTGCGCAGAGGCAGGAACGCGAGCAGACAGGCAGAGAACGAAGGCAACGAGAGCGACGCTGAGAAAGCGGGTGGAGACTCGAGTGGGCTGCATGGGGAGATTTTATAGAAGCGGGGACCGCGGACTCTTGAAAGTGAAGGAGAGAACGAATGAAGAAGTGAAGAAGTGAACGGGTGAGGAAGTGAGTAGTGAAATTTCGCGATGCAGACACTGCAACACGCCGCCAAAGACGATTTTGATGACATAACGCGCTTGGTTCGTTGGGGTTGCGTGGAAGGTGCAACCTATTCGGACAAGCAGGGTTCAAATTGTGGATGTTTGGCTGGGCTTGAGGGCTCAGCCGCAAGAGTGACGAGCCGGACCTTTCATTACCCGGCGGTCATTCAGCATCGATGGCGCGAGTGAAACGCTTGCGCGCACCGGATGCCGCCAGAGGCTCGTCGTGGTTTCTTAAGGCCGTTGAGTATGTTCGCGGCCCAAGACGCAAGACGCTGGAGGTTTTTTATATGAGACTCTCTCGAATGAGACGCCTTTTGGTATTGGCGCTTCTGATTGTGTCGTTGCCTGCCGTATCGTCGGCGGGCGTGCTAATCTCGGTGGCCTTTGCGCCGCCTGTGCTTCCTGTCTACGTGCAACCGATGTGCCCCGAGGCGGGATGGATGTGGACGCCAGGCTACTGGGCATACGGAGACGATGGCTATTACTGGGTTCCCGGCTCGTGGGAGCCGGCACCGTTTGTGGGCGCGTTGTGGACCCCTCCTTACTGGGGATGGAACAACGGCCAATACGTTTTTAACGCCGGCTATTGGGGCCCGACGGTGGGCTACTACGGTGGCGTGAACTACGGCTTTGGCTACATGGGGGTCGGTTTTGTGGGCGGCATGTGGCAGGGCGGCGTGTTCTCGTATAACACCGCGGTGACGCGGGTGAACACGACGATCATTCACAACACCTACATCAACAACACGATTGTGCGCGAAAACACGATCGCGAGTTCTGGCCGCGTGTCATACAACGGAGGGCCGGGCGGAGTGAGACACAGCCCGACGGCGACCGAGCGCGTGGCAATGAACCAGCGGCACACTCCTCCGACACAGTTCCAGGAACAACAGGTGTCGCAGGCACGGGCGAACCGGGCTTCGTATGCCAAGACGAACGGCGGCCATCCGCAGACGCTGACTGTGGCGCATCCGCAGACGAACCAAAGGGCAGCGGGAACAGCGGCGACTACGCGCAGCACGGCACGCGGCGAAGCGAACGGCCGAAGCGCAACGACGGCGAGAGGATCAACCACTGCGCGTTCGAATGGAAGCATTGGTGCGCGCAAGGAGTCGCGCGGAGAGACAGCCCATGGTGCGGTGCGTAGCACGACGCCTGCAACGCCGGCTCCAAGTGCGAGAACTGAAACGCCAAAAACGGAGACACATGGAACAACCTCCGCACGGACCGAACACGAGACGCGGCCCGCAACAACGGCTCATGAAGGAACAACTGCGCGGAGTCAAGGAACCACTCATGTAACGCCGCGAACTGAGACGCGTTCTACGGAATCAGCGCGGTCAGAGGGTTCGACGCGAGTCGCGCCGCGGAGTGAAACGCACGTGACACCGACGGTTCCGGCAGTGCACGAATCGAAACCGGCAACGGAATCGCGAAAGGAAATGACACCTCACTCAGAGCCTAACTTGCGTGGCGAGACGCATCCGTCTCCGGAAACAAAGCCGGAAACAACGCCACACTCAGAGCCGAATCTGCGGGCCGAGTCGCGCCCGGTTCCAGCTCCACGCCGTGAGCCGGCGCCAAGACCGACGCCGGCTCCAGCGGAACACGCGTCCCCAGCAATTCACACAGCCCCTGCTCCGCAGCATCAGTCGCGCCCGGCGCCCGCACCAAGACCGGCAGCGCCTCGAACCCGCGCGGCTGCTCCGGCGGCACATCAAGCGCCCGCGCCGCGGCCAGCTCCTGAGAAAAAGCCAAAGGAACAGTAGACGGTGTCGCCGGTTCATACTTGGGTGAAGGATTGTGTTTCCCCAGGTCTCGAAATCGAGATCTGGGGCGCCCTCTGCTGTTGCCCGGTTAAAACCCTTCAAAAACTGACGAAGACGCGTGTTAGACAGCGGCAAGTTCTCGAGTCATGATCGCCGATCGCGCCGTGGTTAAACGGCGAGAGCTTCCTCGACCTGCGCGGACTCGGGTTGAAGGTCGAAGGGCACGTGGTCGTATTTGCAGATGGACTTGATGGCGGGCTTAGCGGTCATGGGACCTGAAGGAAGACCTCCGCCGGGCATGACCCACTGACCGACCATCTTGAAGCGATCCAGGCCGGGAAGCGTGTTGGGCAACGGACGAAAACCCGTTCCGGGCTCGGGCAGCCAACCCTCCATGGTGCCCCGCCAGTTGCCGGTGTAACGAAAAACCGAAGCCGGCGTGGAGACATCGACGGTCTCGATGGACGCGCGCACACCGGGGATTCGTTTCTCGAGCACGCCAATCACCGCATCGGCTACGCGATTCTTCTCCCGGTGATACGCGACAAGATTGCCGGCGCGCAGATCGGCCCAGTATTTGAAGTTGCGTGTGGGCAACAGACAGGTGACCGCCGTCTTTCTTCTGGGGGCGAAGGTGGGGTCGAAGTTGAAGATGCGGAATCCAACATCAAAGTGGTCGGTTTCGGGATCGACGGTGATCGGCGTGTCGAGAATCCGGGTCAACATCGGAGGCTCATTGTGAAAGTTGAGCGCCACGCCAAGCGAGATTTGCAGATATGAGGCGAAGAGTGGTTTTTCCTCGTACATTTTGCGCGTGGCATCGTCGATGTAGTTGCCGCCGAGCAGATCGAAGAGTGTTGCGTGGCCATCTGCCGCGGAAATGACCCAATCGGCCAGCAACTTTTCGCCATTGGCCAGTTCAACTCCGACGGCCTGGTTGTCTTCAACAAGAATGCGCGCGACCTTCGCTCTGAAGCGGATCTTTCCGCCGAGGCTCGCGATTTTTTCTTCGATCAGCCTGATGAGGGCCTGCGAGCCTCCGATGCAGTATCCGGCGTTGCCGTTGTTCATCCAGGCGAGAGACATCGTGATGGCGACCGCGGACATTCTTCCGACGTCGCCGCTCGAAAAGAAGCTCTTGAGCAACGGATCGGCGAAGCGGCTGCCAAACTGCCT
>JASHVU010000077.1 GCA_030044455.1 Acidobacteriaceae bacterium
CGAGCTGATCGCGAGCTGGGGCGAAGGCAATCTACCCAACCAGCCAGCCAATCCTCAGGGAGCCTGGAGGAGCACGCTTGGCTATCCCACGGGCGCAGGCTACGCAGAGGTGTTCACACCCGGCTCGAAACTCGCGCCAGCCTATAACACTGCGGGTAACTTTACCTTCCCCGATTTCTCCCAGGGCGACGACTACGAGCCGTCAGGAATCTATCCGGTGCGCAAAGAAGTTCCCGCCTTTGGCGATAACTTCATCAAAGTGATCGGGCCCAATACTCTGAAAATCGGCGCATTTACTCAGAACACCTCTAATTTCCAGGGCGGTGGTCAGCAGATGAATGGAATTTTCAGTTATGGTGGGAATAATCCGAATCCATTCCTGGGGCACATCGTCGGCTCACCCAACAACCCAACTGCCAACTTCGTCATGGGCTCGGTAACCAGCTACAACGAGGCCAATGAATCGCCAGTCAGCGATATGGCCTACCAGATCACTGCTCTGTACGTAAATGACAACTGGAAGATAAGCCCTCGTTTGAGTCTGGAAATTGGCGCGCGCTTTGAACATGTCGGGCATTGGTACGACCGCACCGGCAATGGCATGGCGGTATTCTTTGCAGACCGCGTCGCCTCGGATTATTACTCCGGAAAAGCTGAGCCGGGCTTCTACTGGCATGGCATCGATTCCGGCATTCCCCTCAGCGGTATGCCGAACCGGCTGGGCTTTCTGTCTCCGCGATTCGGACTCTCTTACGATGTGTTTGGAACCGGCAGAACAGTGGTGCGGGGCGGATGGGGCGCGTATCGCTGGGCCGATCAATATAACGACTACGCCAGCGATCTGCAGACAGCAACCAACACGCGGACCTACAACCTGCCGGGCGGCAAAGAGGTGCTGGAATCGCAGATAGGCAACATAAACACTCAAACCGGTCAAACTCTCGGGATAGCACCACCCGGGGTGGCAGGCTCTCCGACTTTCTGTCAGCCCACAACTAAGACAACCCCTCTGGGAGTCCCGTGCACGCCAGGACTTACCGGCTCGCTCACCGGTGCAGCCCCAAACGATTATGGAATCCCGCTTACTTATAGCTGGAACCTGACCATCGACCAGCAATTACCCTGGCATTCCATGCTGGACGTCGCTTATGTAGGAAGTAGCAGCAGCCAGATGGACGACTTCGGCGAGTCGAGCAACGGTTCCTCCTTCCCTTCTCTTGCCGACCAGAACAAGACTCCGATCGGGGCACTTTTCCAGCCCGATCCTCAGACCGGATTAGTCGCCACGAACCCTGAGAATGTCAGCACGACCTGCGCTGGCGCCACCTGCAACCAATACGCCGATTACCATCCGTTTGGTTATGCTTATGGCACCACCCAGGTCGACATGCATCAGTCGTCGTTCTACTCCAATTACAATGCGTTGCAAGCTGCGTGGACGAAACGAAGCGGTAGATTCGTCTATGACTTTAACTACACCTGGCAGAAACAACTGGGAACCGCGGCTTTCCAGATCAATCCCTTCAACGAGCGTCGGGATTACGGCGTGTTGAACGTTGACCGGCCGTACCTCTTCAACTCCAACTATATTTACCAGATCGGAAACCTCGTCCACGGGTTTAATCCTGTGGTTCGCGGAGCGGCCAATGGCTGGACCATCTCGGGTATTACCTCATGGCAGGCTGGAGGCAGTCTCCAACAGGAGTTCGGATCACCGGGCAACTTCAGCTTAGGAGAAACCTACACCAATCTTCCATCCAATGCCGCTGCCATGGGGATTACCAGCAGCATCGGCTCCGACACCTACTATGGAACGGATGCCCCTCTGAATATCCTGCCGGTTCTGACGTGCAATCCGAAGTCGGGGCTGGGAAAGAATCAATTGCTCCGGCAATCCTGCTTCGCTTCGCCGGCAGTCGGACAGCAGGGAGGCCAAAACTTCCCCTACATGGGGAACGCAGCGTACTGGGAGAATGATCTGGCGCTATACAAGACATTCAATGTTCACGAGAGCCAAAACGTCCAGTTCCGCATCTCCGCATTCAACTGGCTCAATCACCCATTGCCGGAATTCAGCAGCGGAAATCAGTTGCAACTGCGGTATCTGGTCGACTACGCGTCGAAGGATATCGCCCTGAACAGTGCCGCCGATTCTCCGACCTGGGGCACTCTGGATACCAAAACCGGAACACCTACCCAGAGAATTATCGAGATGAATGTAAAGTACAACTTCTAACGTCAAATGATTCTTCTCAGGCCGTGCGGCAGCAGAGATGCTGCCTCACGGCCGCAATATTTTAGATCGAAGTCATTTCGAATACGGCGTACCCATAATTTGGACCCGGATCGTGACAGAATAAAAACGTCCGCGCCATGCTGGAGAGCGAACCGGCATGCGCGTCGGTATGCCAGGTTCATCATGGTTGAACGGGGCCTCTCCGGAATTCTTTTCGCGTTATGCCTTGCCACGGGAGCGCTCGCGGCGGCACAGGGCTCACAATTAGAAAACTCGACGCTCCAGAACCTTTACAACGCTGCTCAGCAATCCCAGAAAAAAGGCGATCTCGGTCAGGCTGCGGAAGACTTCCGCGCATTCCTGGCAGAAGCGCTCGACGAACTGGCGAACAGCCACGCCCAGATTGGAGATTACACGAGGGCATCCTCGCTCTATGACGAGGGGTTGGCATTGGCGCCTGGCTCGCCCTCTTTGCACCGGGACTATGCGGCTGCGGCGCTGCAGTTCGGTGATCCAAAGCGGGCGGAAGCGCAGGCCAGAGAGCTTCTCATCGACGATCAAAACGACTCCAAAGGCCTGGCGGGCGCCCGCCAGATGCTGGGACGCGCTTTGCATAGGATGAACAAGGATCGCGATGCGCGCAAGGAACTGGAAACTTCCGTCTCACTCGATCCGAGCTTCGAGAATCAATACGATCTCGGCGTCGTTTGTCTGGATCTCGACGACGAGAAATGCGCCGTCGAGATCTTTGATCAGATCGAGACCACTTACCCGGACACGCCCGCCCTGCATATGCAAATCGGCCGGGCCTACGGCAATTCGGACTTTACTCCGCGGGCTGTTGAGGAGTTCAGGAAGGCGATTGCGGAGGATCCGCGCTATCCTGGGGCGCATTATTCCGTAGCTGCGGCTCTTCTATCCGGGGGCGAGGACGAGAAAACCCTCGAGGATGCAGAAAAGGAGCTCAGAGAAGAACAGGCGATCTCTCCACACGACTTCCTCACCTACGCGGCGCTGGGCAAGATCGCCGTCAGCAATCACAACTATCTTGAAGCCGGGAAGTACCTGAAGCAGGCAATTGCACTGAATCCCAGGAATCCTGACGCCTATCTCTACCTGGGGCAAATGTACTTTGAAACTAATCGCGCAACTGAGGCCGAACCCAACCTTCGCAAGGCCATTCGGCTTACGACGGATGTTTCGCGGAACCGCTATCAAATCCAGAAGGCGCACTTTCTGCTGGGAAGAATTCTCATGCTGCAGCACCGGGTGGAGCAGGCGCATGCGGAAATGGAAATTGCTCAGGCTCTCTCCAACAAGGCGCTTTCAAAGGATCGGAGCGAGCTTGCCAGATTGTTCCAGGACAACTCCGCAGCCGCCTCTGACGTTTCCACTAGTCCCGCGGCCCCATCGTCAACGACTTCACGTGCTGCGGATTCTGTGGCCGTCAACAGGCAAAGAGCCTTCGAAAGACTGCTCACCCCAGCCGTCGCCGACAGTTACAACAACCTCGGTGTGATTTTTGCCATCAAGGAGGACTACGCTGCCGCCGCCGATTCGTTTGCGAATGCGGCCCATTGGAACCCAGGGCTCACAGGTCTCGATCTGAATTGGGGCCGGGCGGCATTCTCGGCCTCAAAGTTTGCCGATGCCATTGCGCCGCTGACGCGCTACGTTCATTCGCATCCGCAAGACAGCAACGTTCGCGCTCCGCTGGGCATCAGCCAATACATGACCGGGGATTATCGTGGATGTGTAGCAACCCTCGGGTCCGTCGAGCAAAAATTCGCATCCATCCCGCAGATTGCTTACGTGTACGCGGACTCGCTGGCCCAGATGGGACGCCAGTCGGAAGGCATCGCGCGTTTGGTGGAGTTGGAAAAGCAGCATCCTGAGATCGCCGATGTGCATCGTGCGCTGAGTGAGGTCTACAAGAGTACGAATCAGCCTCAAAAGGCGGACGCCGAGATGCAGCAGTACAACTCGCTGATCGCGCCGCGCACGTCAAACTCCGCGACATCTCCAGCGTCTGGCGCAGCCCCCGCAAAAAACGAGTAGCGTGGCTCTCAATTCATTACTGCCGCTTGGCTGGGCCGGGGTGAATGCGCGCCGCCGGAACCACGCCGCTGCCCTCAAGAACGGCATCGAAACTGTCGGCGGCGACGTTGTCCATCGTGTTGACCGCACCAGAACGTGAGTGGATCTCGTCTCACGGACAGCGAAAAAGTGATACCGCCGGCCGTCTTCACTACCTGATTCCCAAAATTCTGGTAGAGGTCAAACAGACTTAGAATTTGCTTTTGACGAAATGCACCGCCCCTGAAACCTTCCGGCCGCAGCCTAAAGCGTTTTAGGAAATACGGCAGGGAGAAACCGACGCCACAAAGTAAGCGCGACCCCAAGGAGCGCTGACCCTGCACAACCGTGAGTGACATTACACCTTTTTCCAAAACGCCGTAAGGCCAAAGGCTTTTGCTGTGGATGCCCTATGAGGTCAATTCATCGAAATCTACATTTAGATAGAATTGAATCGGAATCCTCAGCGCTACAAATCAGAAAACGAGTGTGGAATATCGTCGAACTTGGCCTGCAATAAACGCTTATGTCAACAGCTCACCCGATGGCTTCGAGACGCATCATGACCGCGGAAAGCGCGGCCGCGCTGCTCGAAGCCTGTCTGGCGGAACAGAACGCGGACCAAGCGGAAACGCTTCTGGGAGAACTGGTCATCTCGCATGTCGAACCGCTGGCTTTACGGATTGCTTCCTACCGTCTCCGCCGTCACAGCGGCCAGCACCACAGCCATATTGAGGATGTTGCTTCCGAAGCAGTTGTGGCCTTTCTGCTCCATGTCGGAGATCTCCGCAAAGGCCGCGTTGCGCCAGTAGGAAACCTCGACGCTTTCGTGGCTACGCTGGCTGCCCGTGCCTGCAATGACTACTTTCGCCGTGCGCACCCTGCCTTTCACTCGCTGCGTAATAAACTCCGCTATCTTTTCGAACGCTATCCCGACTTGGCGCGCTGGCGTGACCCCGGTTCCAGAATCTGGCTCTGCGGGTTGGCCGCTTGGCGAACTTCAGCGCACAAAGGCCGCCATTCAATGGCAGACATGGAGAGGCTCGAAGGGCTGGATATGGCTGCATCGAACCTTCATCCCGCGGATCAGCTCTTCAACATCTTTCAAAGATTGAACGCGCCAATACCCTTCAACGATCTTGCCCTGCTCATGGCTCGGATTTGGAACGTGCAGGACGTCACCGCGGGTATGGAGGAGGAAATCGAGATTGCGGACTCCAGCTGTCCCGTGGACATTACCATGGCCCAGAAGCAGTGGCTAGCGACTCTCTGGAAGCACATTGGCGAACTCACCCGCAACCAGCGAGCCGCGCTCCTGCTCAACCTGAGGGGGCCGGACGGCGGTTGCGGCGCCAGCCTTCTCGTCTCTACGGGAGTAACTACAATCAGGCAAATCGCCGTGGCCGCGAGCATCCCCGACGTGGAGTTTGTGCGAATATGGGAGAAACTTCCTTTGAGCGATCTTGAGATAGCCGGCCGGCTGTCGATTACTCGTCAACAGGTCATCAACCTGCGCAAATACGCGCGCGCAAAACTGACACGGCAAATGCAACCGTGATATTTCAACGTTTGGTAATCTTCAGCTTAAGTTGGCGACATATCAATTGAGATCAAATGGAACACATCTCCAATCCGGAACTTCGAGCCTTTTTTGAACGACATCTGCCGCCCGATCGACTGTTGGAAGTTGACGATCATCTTGCCGGCTGCGACGCCTGTCGGGAGGCGCTGGAGCGTGAAGCACGGGTTGGGCCCGCCGTTACCACACTGCAAGTTGACTTTGCTGCCCCCGAGCCGCATTTGGAATACGCGCAACTGCTTAGTTTGGCCGAGGGGCGAACAGTTCCGGCCGAAGTGGAACATCATGCGACCCGCTGCAGTTTCTGCGCCAATGAAGTTGAAGATCTCCGCAATTTCGTAACTGAAACTGTCGATGTTGTGCGCACCTTGCGCGTGGTCCAACCGGTTGCGTCGGGGGCGAGAATTTCGCGTTGGCATCTGAGCCTGATCTGGTCCGGACTGGCTGCAGCGGTCCTGCTTGGCGCAGGCTTCTACTGGCTCGGATCGCACCACGCCCCGCCGGGCGAAACAACCCTCGCCAGCCTGCGCGATGGCGACCACGAGCTCTCCCTGGACAAGAGCGGCCGGCTGCACGGAGCCGAAGGACTCGAACCTGAACAGCAGCAAGCAATGCAGACGGCCCTGGCCTCAGGTCGTCTGGCCATCAACGAGCCATCGAATTTCAATACCCGTCAGCAGGAAACCCTGCTGGGTCCCCCGGTTGCGGCGCCGTTCTTCAAGGTGATTTCGCCCGTAAGCCAGATGGTGATCGATGGCCGGCCAACCTTCACCTGGGAACCGATGCCCACGGCAACTGGCTATCGGGTCAGAGTCTATGCGACCGGATATCGCAAGATTGCCGAAAGCCCTCTCGTTCACGGCACTGCGTGGCAGGCAACCACATCCCTGCCGCGCGGCAATTCCCTTACCTGGACTGTAATTGCGGAATGCCCCAAGGGCGAGGTACGAGCACCCACACCGCCTCAACCCGAGGCCGCATTCCAGGTGATTGACACCGATACTGCAGCCGCTCTCGATCGCGCCGCGAGCAGCCACGGATCCGATCACCTGCTGCTGGCCATTCTCTATGCCCGGGCAGGAGTCACCCATGAGGCGCGTGCGCAGCTCGATCAACTTGCCGCCCAGAACCCTGGCAGCAAACTCGTGGACCAGTTAAAGGCGTCGCTCAATCAAGCCGCGCCGTCGCCCATCAGCACAAACGCTGCCCAGTAAAACGGGTGTCCGTGCTTTTCAGTGTGAATCAGCTTAAGCTCAGCCCTGCGCAACGATTCAGCTTTACTCATGCCGTGCAAAATACCCTCGTGGAATGCAATCATCATCTCTGTCGTGCTTGAGACCTCAACCCGCCAGGCACTGGCCAGCGAGCCATGCGCCCCGGCGGCCAGGGTGGCCCAGCTCATTCCCACCAATCCCTCTCCATCTTCAAACGAACCCTTTCCTGTTTCGCAACCTGAAAGCACCACCAGTTCTGCATGAAGCTGCATCGATTGAATCTCTCGTGCGCGCAGCCAACCTGCCTGCGGTTGCCCGCCCTCAGCGGCCAGCTGCATATGCGACGACATCGGTTCGCGATCATCAAAGATGCCATGGGCAGCAATGTGCACCACATCGAACGTGGGCGAATTCTCCCTGAATTGGCCCACGGTTGCAGCCTTTCCGATCAAGACCCGCGTGTTTTCGTGCCCGTAGAGTTTTTCGAGAGCCATTACCTCATCCGCTTGTTCCTGCGTATCGCCGCCCGGGTTGCCCATTGCCAGCAGCGTCCGCGCGCCGCTCCGATTTCCACTTGAAGACTTCAGCGCGTTCAATACCGTCAGCGAAGGCACGTAGTCGATGGCTGCGCGCTCCACTAGAAACTTTCCATCGGCCTGCCGCAAAGCTTGAAATGGCGCCTGCCAAAGCACTCCGTCCGGCACAATCACCAGGAAGTTGACTTTTCTCAACCGCGCCCGCGCAGGTGCAATCAGGGCTGCATACAACCAGCGCGACTCCTCATCAAACTCCGGATCGCGACTCGCCAGCTGTTCGTGAAACCGCCGCACATGCCGTTCCAAATTCTCTGAGTTGACCGCCAGCTTGTAGCCGTTAATCTCGGCACTGTCTCCTGCTCCGCGAGTAACCACAAACAGGTAATTTCCGTCCTCTGTCAGTTCGTACTCCAGCAAGGCCGTCGACCGATCCGGAATCAACGTCTGCAGGTCCTTGGCCGATAGCGAATTGAAATCCGCGCGCCTGATTCTCAGGTCGGGATGCCGCCCGTAAAGTCGCTCTCTGAAGCTGGCGAGGTCGACCTTTGCCTGATTCAGGCTTGCATCCAGTGCGCTCTTCTTCAGCGGATCAAAACCACCCGCGCTCGCCTGCCGCTCAATTTGCGAATCGAGTGAAAGATATCGGCTGCGCAGGCGGGTCTCGTCGGCTCGCTCCGCGTCAGTCAGTGAAGCGTCGGTACTCACACCATTTCCGGTGAAAACATCAAGCAGGATTCGCCCCTTGCCTCTCTCGGAACTGTCCAGCGCCAGTGGCCAGTCCCCCTCCATTGCGGCAACCATGGCCAATAAGCGGTAAGAGTCGGTCTTCGAGGCCATGTAGTCTTGCCGCTCCACCGTTCCGCCGCTCACGTTGCTGCGCAATTGCTCGATGTTCCTAATCGAATCCTCAAGCGCACTTCGCGCCTCCTTCAACCGGCCCATCGCAACATAGGTTTTCCCTATCACAAATTCGTCGTCGGCCAACTGGTCCAGAAGGCCCGCGCGCTGGTCCATGTCCGCAGCCTTCTGGCTCACTTCGAGCGCTTTTGTGTAGTTCTTCAAATCGAATTGAGCCAAGGCAATCTTTTCCAGGTCGAGCGCCAGCCCGGCCAGATCCTCCGAACCCGTGCCCAGATCATATCCCTCCTGGAGCAGCTTCAGAGCCTCTGCGGGATGATGACGCTCCAGTTGCATGACTCCCATCTCTGCCACTGCCTTGGCTGCGCCCTCCTTATTGTTCACCTCACGCGCCACCCGCGCGGCTTCGCTCAGCGCCCGGTTCGCATCCGCATCGCGGCCTTCGATGTCATAGTAGTCAGCCAGGTTGATCAGCGAGTTAACCAGGTTGGTTTTGTTACCCATCTGTCGCTTGATCTCCAGGCTCTGCTCGCAAAATCGCACCGCCATCGGATAGTCGTTCTGATCGGCGTGCAACATCGACAGATTGTTCAGCACAAAAGCTTCGCCAAGTTTCTCGTTACGCTCCCGTGCAATTTTCAGAGCCTCTGCAAACGCCTCTTCCGCCTCGCTGAAACTTCCCTCTGCCATATAGGCATTGCCTAGGCCATTGTCAGCGCGTGCCACGGCCACGTCGTTTCCCAGTTGCTGGCTGATCCGCTTTGCTTCCTTATCGTCGGCTATGACTGCCTGCAGGTCTCCCAGTCTGAGATTGGCAATTGCGCGGCTCAGCATAACCTCGACGGTCAGGTTCAAAGGCGCGTCCGCCGCCTTGTACATCGCCAGTGCCTGTTCGAATACGGGTATCGATTCAAATGTCTCCGCTGCCGCCACCATGCTCGATGCCCGGCTCATGCGCGCATCCGCGGCCAGAATGGGCAGCGCGGCCCGGGTAGCCACGGCTTCGTCCTCCTCGAAAATCGTCTCCGCCCGGTGCGGATCCTCATTTCTCACCTTAGAAGCAATCTCCCGCAAGGCGCGATACAGACCTTCGGTCGTCCTGGCAGCATCCGCCGACGAAATCGTCTTCAGCGCTTCGTCAACCGGGAGCGCAGCAATCTGCGTAGCAAAGGCCATATCCGCCTCAGAATAAGCAGCCGTCGCCGGCGCCGCTGACTTTGGCGGCTGCGCGCCTGAGCACAGTGTCAACCCGGCGAATAGAACGAAGGCGAACAGAAACCGCCCGGCATTGATTTTTCGCGATTGTGAATCAGGAACTTTCTCGATCATGGTACCTCGATCCATCAAAACACGCCTGAGCTGCATACACTCCGGTTAAGCGGGAAGTTGCACAGCAATCAGAATGAAATGGATGCCGATGGTGCCTTCTAGTAACGCGAGTCCGTGCGGAGGAAACACGGGCAGGGCCGGACAGACCCACTTAGCATACACGGCTGAAAGTAGCTTGAATACTCCGCTTCGCCGGAGCGCAACAGTTCGCTGTGTGACGACTTCCTAACCTTCAAGTAAGGAGCTCCACCAAGGAAAGCCCCGCGTTTGCAACTGACCAGCTGATTTGATTTCTTCCGGCGCATCATAAAGCGCGTAAGGATTGAGAAACTGTCGACGGTATAGCTGCGCGCGGCCTGCCTCTGACAATTTCGCCTCATCGCAGATGCCCTCCACTTGTGTTCGGACGGTATTCACCTGCAGCAAAATGGTGGCGCGTGCGTCCTGATCGGAGAGTTTGAGTTGCGGGGCAGATTAGAGACATAACGCCAGTTGATTACTGTTGACATTGTCTTCGATTAACATGCTCTGCCCAGCCTCGTTACCAGTGCGAAGCTGCGCGCTCACCTCGTAGGTCGGGGTAAGACGAAAGTTCTTTCCATCCCGGAACGAGGCATGGTTGCGAGCGTGATCATCGGTGTTCTCGCACAGGATTTTGTCGGCATGGGTCCAGCAGGAGGCTGCCCGCAGAACTTCCTCGCCAGCCCCGCTTGCTTTGCACCGCTTCTAACCTGCATTTCTCACCCGCCGCACGAGTGGCATACCCCTCCCTGCCTATCCGATACCCCCGGCCCCTGCCAAAAGTCTCAAAGTCTATTGTTTTCATCGCGATAGAAGGTGGACTTGGTTGCCAGGTCTATTGTTTTCAGGCAGATAGGATCTGCTGGTCTGCCGAACTGCGGCCTGAAAAGCTCCTTATTGCTTTCAGGATAGAACAAAGAGGGAAAATAACCGGCAAAGTGAGTGGCGATTTAAGTATCTTTTGAATGAGAGCGATAGAGGAGGAAGGCGGCAGGCTGGGTATTGACTGCGGCATGATCGGCTGGTGAGAAATGCAGGCTAGGGCAAAACTCCGTCCGGTTTTGGCCCCCACAAACGAAGCCGATCGAAAGTGGACGAATAGACACAAAGATTCACGAAAAAGGCACAACTGTGAATCTCACGCGGAAATCGCTCGAATGTGCTGACTTCCTTGAATTTCATGGGATCTTGGGTAGTGAAAATGGAGGCGCGGGCCGGGATCGAACCGGCGCATAAAGGTTTTGCAGACCTCTCCCTTACCACTTGGGTACCGCGCCTTGGCAGGGCTGCCTCATATTCTGAGTGCGTTCCAAATCTGCCGTAGCCAACCCGGCAGGAGCCGGAGGGCGATTTGGAGCGGGAGACGAGATTTGAACTCGCGACCCTCGCCTTGGCAAGGCGATGCTCTACCACTGAGCTACTCCCGCTTCGAGCGGCTCTCCAGTTGACTTTCAGTTTCCGGGGTTTGTGGTTCGTTCCCGCTGGGGAAACCACCACTGTGCGGCGGAAGCCGGCGTATTACATTCACTGGATACCACTTGCAACGCAACCTTGAGTATACCGGGCGGCCCAAAGCGGGTCAAACCGCAGCGAGGGGCCTGCCGGCGCCTTTTTCCTCGCGCACCATCTGCCCGTCGCGCATGTGCAGAATGCGGGAAGCGACGGCGGCGGCCTCAGGATTGTGCGTGATCATCAGCGTGGTCTGGCCCAGCTCGCGATTGGAGCGCGCCAGCATCTCCAAAACCGCGTCGGAGTTCTTGGTGTCGAGGTTGCCGGTGGGCTCGTCGGCCAGCACAATCGCGGGACGCGTGATGAGCGCGCGGGCAATGGCAATGCGCTGCTGCTCGCCGCCGC
>JASHVU010000729.1 GCA_030044455.1 Acidobacteriaceae bacterium
AGGGAAATACCAGATGGATCCCTGCGGCTGGTAATACTCGCCGCCGCGCACAATTGCGGCGCGCGTGTGCTCGTCGTCATATTCGTCTGTCCATTGCCACACGTTGCCCACCAGGTCCATCACGCCGTAGGGGCTTGCGCCGTTGGGATGGGCATCGACCGGGTCAGGCCCGGTCATGGCGCGGCCGGTGACAGAAGTTGGCACGTTTGCGGGTTGCCACACATCACCCCATGGATAAATGCGCCCGGTCATACCTGAATCAAGACCCTGCGCCGCCATCTGCCACTCCCACTCGTGTGGCAGCCGTTTGCCGGCCCACGCAGCATAGGCGCGCGCATCTTCAAGCGAGACCCATGTCACCGGCCGATTTTCCCAGCCCGCGGGATAGGAACCATTCTTCCAGTCGCGCAGAAAATTGATTGCATCTCGCGGTGCGTAATGCGTGGCGCCGATGAACTTTTTGAATTGTGCGTTGGTCACTGGGTACTTGTCGATGAAGAACGGAGCAACCTGCAAGGGATGCTCGTGAAAACGCCGCGGCGAGTCTTCCCACGCATATTGAACATCGACGTAGGGGCTTGCCTCGCCTTCAATCTCGATGCCTTGAACCTTGAAATTGAATGTGCCGCCGGGGATGCGAATCATGCCCTCGGGGGCTTCGGCAGCAGGCTTCGTGGGAGCGATTTCGACAATATGTTGAGGCAGCGAAACGGGATCGTGCGAGTACGACGCCAGCGGCTTTTGCGTCATCGCCGCCATGCGTTGCAGGAGCGTCTTGATTGCGGGGCCGGGATCAGCGGGTGAGGCAAGAATCGCGCCGAAACCGTTGGCCTCAATTGGGAAGCTGAGAGCAACGTCGTTGCCGGAAGTCTGGGGCTTCAATTCCACGCCGTGATAGAGGTCGTAGTAATGCATGCCTGGCACCAGCGGCGCAATCATCTGCGGGCCATCGATGTCGTATGCGGTTCGGTTCACGATAGTCCACACCGTTTCATTAGCCATGGGCCAGCGGCTCGCATAAACGCCGAAAGCCTGCATGGGATACAGAGGTTCCCAGCCCGGGCTGATGAGAAACGGCGCGATTGCGCGTTCGATGGTTGCAACCCGCCGCGTTGCTTCGGCGTCGCGCGGGCTGATGCCGTTCCAGATGCCCCATATGTTTTCCCAACTCTCCCAACCCACACCATTGAAGAACGCGAACTGCAAATCGTTTGTTTTATCCTGCGCCCAGCGGTCGCTGATGTTGACCATGTGGCGAGGCTCAAGCCACTTATAGCGGTCGACCATGGGCAGAAACGGAAACTCGTATTGGCCCCAGGTCATCACGTTCCATGCAAGAGCCTCATCACTTGGGCTGCCTTCAGGCTCAAACGCGAGCGGATGTCTGGTGGCTTCAGCGGCGAGCGAAAAGCCAAGCGGTACGCCATCCTGCGTGTCGCCGTTGATGCCGTCTGCGTCGATCGCTTTCATCAGTTGTGCAATCGCTTGCGGCCATGGCTTGTCGGGGGCGTGCGTTCCCTGGTCCCACATCATCATGGGGAATAGGACACGCACGCCACGGCGATGAAAATCCTCAACCATCTGGCGTACGCCTTCAATTCCACCAGGCATGGACTCGACCATTTCAAGCTGGTTCCTGTCGTCGACGCCCATGTTGGGATAGGTTGACCACACCAGCACGGCATCGATGCCGCCGTAGCGCGATTCGAGATCGTCGAGGTAGCGATCGACCGTGTACTTGCCGGCAACCGGATCGTAGAAGTACCGGTCGTGCACCATCATCTGCGGCTGAATAAAGCTCGACTGCGCCCACTTGAGCGCGGGCAGGTTGTAGCGCGAGCCATCGTAGGCAATGCGGATGAGCCGCTCGGCGCGCCAGTGTTGAATGTCTTTGAGCCAGCGTTCGTGCATGTCGGGCGGGCACTCGGGCTGCGCGAATTTCGATGCGAACTGCAGATTCAGGCAATCGGGCGCAGGAATCTGCTGCCCATGGGGTCTATATTCCGAATCTTGTGCTACGGCAGCAAACGCAAGCGCGCCGGCAAGAATTCCAAGGCAACAGATGCGAACCATACTGCGTGATCTCCTCATCGATGCAGAGCGCAATTAAGCGCGTGATTGCTTTAGTTAAGCGATCCCTGCTCTAAGAGCTTGTCTACATCCGCGCGCATTGGCATGGAGGCCTGAGCACCGTGCCGGGTTACGCAGATGGCCGCTGCCGCGTTGGCAAATCGCGCCGCCGCAAACGGGTCGCGGCCCTCGAGCAGGCCCACGGCGAATGCTCCATTAAAGCAATCGCCGGCCGCCACAGTGTCGATGGCCTGCACTTTGAACGGCTTCACCCATCCCGCCTCGCCGCTT
This sequence comes from Acidobacteriaceae bacterium, assembly GCA_030044455.1. Lineage (GTDB taxonomy): Bacteria > Acidobacteriota > Terriglobia > Terriglobales > Acidobacteriaceae > Telmatobacter. Next base: position 2,362 of record JASHVU010000729.1, read on the forward strand.
GCCAATGCAACGTAAGCTCCTTCGGCTCCGCGCTTGAGCACGACGTTGCGGATGCCGCGCGTGAAGAGGCGATTCGCCGACACTTCCACGCTGGAAGCGCCGTTGACATAGAAAGCGGCTTCAGTTTCGTTGGGCGTGAACCATGCGACTCTTGCAAGAGCGGAATCGGGCAGAGCGGCAGCAGGCGCGGGATCGAGCATGACGGGAACGCCTGCGCCGGCGCAGAAGTCAAGCGCGTAGGCAAGAGTATCCATGGGAATCTCTAGCTGGCAGAGAACCATTCCGGCTGAGCGGATGAGAGCGGCGTTGGCGTCGACGGCGGCGCGATCCATTTTGCCGTTTGCGCCTGGTACCACGACGATGCTGTTTTCGCCGGTTTCAGCAACGAACATGGGCGCAAGGCCCGAAGAGCCTTCGGCCGGGCGCATTGATGCGGTATCCACGCCGGCTCGCTGCAGGTTTTCAACGAGTGCTGGGCCGTAGGCGTCAGTGCCCACCCGTGCCACCATCGCAACCGGGTAGCCGAGTCGCGCTGCGGCGACGGCCTGGTTGGCGCCTTTGCCGCCGGGAGTGGCTGTAAAGCCGGAACCAATGAGCGTCTCGCCGATGGCGGGGATGCGCGGCGTGCGTGTGACCAGATCCATAGTGACGCTGCCGATAATGACGATGGGTTTGCGCGCGTCAGACATTAATTACTCCTCTAATCTTGGGTGCCTCATCCTCAAGAGGTGGGTGCCCTGGGTTGGGCGCGTCTCTGTTCTTGCACCGAACCTGGGAACGGCTGTCAATACAGCGGCGCCACGGCGACAGAGCCGAGGCCCAGCAGGAATACCAGAAACATGAAGACCAGCAGGATGCGAGCGGTACGCGGTGCGCCGGCAAATTCGCGCCACACAAAGACGCCCCACAAGGCTGAGACCATGGTGGCTCCCTGGCCGATGGTGTAGCTGACGGCGGGGCCGATGAGGTGCGCGCCTGAAGCGACAAAGTTGGAGACTCCGCCCACGCACCAGATCGCTCCCCCGAAGATGCCGGCGATGTGCCAGCCGATAGGTGCGCGAAAATAATCTGCTCCGTTGACGCGGGGTTTGCCATCGAGAGGCTTGATCATCAGCAACCAGTTCGCAGGTACGTTCGAGATGAGCAACCCGATGGCAAAGAAGACCGATACGGCGTAGGGGCCGGGCGAGGGTGCGCCGGGAAGGCCATTGAGGGCTTTGGCAACAAAGGGATAGAAGCAGCCCATCAGCACACCGGCGACGAGCGAGAGAATGATGCCGCGCGCGGTAGCGGCTTGGGCCGTGCTTTCACGCTTTCGATACGCCATGGCGTCGAGCACGATCGCTACGGCCACGAGCGCAACGCCGCCGAAGAGCAGCAGGGGATTACCTTCCGGCTTAATCACATAGTTCGAGACTGCGCCCACAACCAACGCAATGCCGATGCCTACGGGGAAAGCGACGGCCAGGCC
>JASHVU010000730.1 GCA_030044455.1 Acidobacteriaceae bacterium
ACCGGCCCCGGCGGCATCATCAGCGGAACTGCAGGCGTCGATCGCGGCATCGAAGAGGGTTACGCCGCGGCCCGGGCGTGCGCGCTGACGCAGCTCGCCATCCTGCGCCGCGAGCTTGGTTCGCTTGACCAGGTGGCCGAGGTGCTCACTGTGAATGGCTTCGTGAACGCCGCGCCGGGATTCGGCGACTCGCCCGAAATTATCAACGGCGCGTCAGACCTGCTGGTGCAGGTCTTCGGTGAGGCCGGCCGCCACGTACGAACCGCTCTCGGCGTTAACGCCTTGCCCCGGCGGGCTTTGGTTGAACTGCAAATGACGGTGCGAATACGGGAACCATGAGCACTCCCAGGCATAGTGCAAGGCCAATCCGTGGCGTCCTAGAGGCACTCGATCGCGCCGTACCCGCTTTACCTGCAAGATGAACAAGCAGTTGTGACCAATTCTGTGGAAAAAGCGTTTAAGATGCCAATCGCCGGTTTTCCACCGAGCTTTGCACAGGCCAACATTAAATTCTTATAAGAAACTTATGGCAGAACCGTTAACCTAAAGCTACTCCGTAGTGTGTGCTGGATGAGGCCGCAAAACGAGCTTGACTCGTAGCGATGTCACTTTCCCGGTTTTCTTTTGCACGACTTTGAATTCGACAGCACTCTTCTTCCAACACTTAATGAAGTCCTATTCGAAATTGCGCAGGAACTACACCATTCCAAGATCCGTTTCACTTTGAGGCATCCGATGCGAAAACTCCAGATTCCCGTCTCCAGCCTGTTCGTCTCTCTTGCGGCAATGGCGCTGTGTTGCAGTTCACTGCCGGCTCAGCAAACTCTCGGCGGAATCACCGGCGAGGTAACCGATGCTTCAGGCGGCGTGATTCCCAACGTAAAAGTAACGGTCACCGACGAGCAAACTTCGCTCACGCGGAATACCACGAGCAACAACTCCGGCAGCTACTCCTTCGTGAACCTGCCAATCGGTCTTTACACCATCACTTACACCGCGACCGGTTACGAGGTTCAAAAGACGCCGCACATCACCGTGCAGGCCGATCGCACAGCCACAGTGAACGCAACCCTCAAAGTCGGCCAGACAACCACCACCATCGAGGTGGAAGCTGCGCCGCTGATGAATGCAGTTGACACCACCAATGGCTACGTGATGGAAACCACGCAAATCGCGGCCACGCCGCTGCCCACGGGGAGTTTCACCGGCCTGGCGATTGAATCGGCTGGCGTCGACGCCGAACTTTCCGGCGGCACAGGGGCGAACTCCGGCCTGGGCAACGCACCGATCTGGGCCAACGGCCAGCGCGATACTTCCAACAGCTTTCTACTGAACGGCGTCGACGCAACCAACCTTTTCAACGGAAAGAGCACCAGCCAGGTTGACTCTTCGCGCGTTATTAACTCCACCGGTGTGCAGACACAGGTGGGCGGCGGCGGCGGCGTCATCATGTCGGTGGCCTCGATTTATCTCTCCATTGGCAACGCTATCCCCACTCCCGCGCCGGAAACGCTGCAGGAAGTCCGCGTGAATGCCTCGATGTACGACGCCGACCAGGGATCGACTTCAGGCGCGCACATTGACATGAGCACCAAGTCGGGAACCAACGACATGCACGGCACCGTCTATGGTCACCGCGGCACCAATTGGATCAACGCAGCTCCCTTCTTCTTCAACCAGGATCCCGACGTTCCGGCGAATGACAAAGTTCCCGAACTGCACCGCTACAGCCTGGGCGGCACGTTCGGCGCTCCTATCATCAAAGACAAGCTCTTCGGCTTTGTTGCCTACCAGCACCTGCATGTGTCCGACCAGGAGCTGGGCGACGGCTTTCTCACCGTTCCGATCGGCTTGAACGACAACAACCGCGACCCTGGCGATCTGGCCTCTCTTACCAATACCTGGTTTGGCACCAGTCTCACCGGCGCCAATATGGATCCGCTGGCCATGATTCTGTTCAACTCGCCTGCACTGCCCGGCGAACCGGGCAAATGGCTCATCCCCAACGATGCCCGCAACGGCGTGGCGCCCACTGCGGCGCGCATTGACAATGCATTTATCCCGGGTACCGGCTACTTCATTTCCGATCAAGCCGTGGCCGACGTGGACTACAACGCAACCAGCAAGGACACGCTCGCGCTCAAGTACTACTACCAGCACGATCCCACCACCGCGCCCTATTCCTACTCGAGCGTGCCCGGCTTCTCTCAGCATCTCGACTCAGGCTCGCAGGAGTTCAGCATCAACAACGCCTTCATTCTCAAATCGAACCTGAGCACCACTGAGACCATCGGCGTTCTGCGCGAAAAAAACTGGTCGGACAATTCGCAGGCCTTCGGACCATCGTCGATCCCTGGCGGGAACTACGGCACCGGCTCCATCAACGTCTTCGGCTCGAATTACTTTCCCGGCATCTCGATCGTGAACATCCTGGGCAGCGCTCAGCCCACCGGCATCAGTCCCGTCTTCCTCAACATCGGACCCAATGCCGAGTCGCAATCAGCCAACACCGGTATGTTCCAGAACCGGCTTTCGCCTTCCGGCAATGCCATCTGGATCCTCGGAAAACACACGCTCAACTTTGGCGCCAGCTATTCCAACACGCAGCTCAATACGATCGACAAGCGCACCGGAACCGGCACGGTCACATCGGACGACTTCAGCCAGTTCGTCCAGGGATATGACTTGCCAGGCAGCGCAGCAACAGAGTTTTACGTGACCTCGTTCCTGCAGGGCAATGCCAGCCGCTACTATCGCGCCAACCAGCTTGGCTTGTATATCACTGACAAGTACCAGGTGACGCCTACGCTGGCAATCAACGTCGGTCTGCGTTACGACTGGGATGGCGGTCTCACTGAAAAATACGGCCGCATTTTCAATTTCGATGCCGGCACCAATCCGCAAGCCTGCACAACCTCATCAAGCGATCCCAACGCATATTCCTATTGCGCTTCCAGCGACACCATCCTCAATCCCGGCCTGATTATCGCCGGCAACAACGCAAACGGATCGAAGGGCGTGAGCAATACCACGCTCACCGGCCGCCAATGGGGAATCGCTCCGCGCTTTGGAGCGGCGTGGCAGCCCGCGATGTTTCACAGCAAGCTGGTGGTCCGCACCGGTGCCGGTTTCTATTACGACCGCGGCGAGCTGTTCACCTACTTCTCGCCAGGCTACGCCATCGGCACTGTCACCGGCGGTCCCTTCGGCGTTAACCAGCAGTTGCCGTTCGTCAACGCTTCAACCTGCCCGTCGGCCTCGTTGACCTACTATGAAGGCTACCTTGCAACCTGCGGCGGTGGAGGCGGTGGACCCGCCTCAGAAGGCAACCTCGAGAATCCCTACGGCACCTCTCTCGAATATGCCGCGCCTAGCAGTCCCAAGGCGTCGGACCTGGGCAACTACCTTCCTAACGCGTGCAGCATTGTGAACACGGGATTCTCGGGCGTTCCAGGTCTCTGCGCGAACACGCCGAACGGCGGCGAGATTGTGAACAACGGCCAGCCCATCTCGCTGGGTGTTTATGACCGCGCCAACAAGCTGCCCTATACCATGAACTACACGCTCGATCTGCAATGGCAGCCGCGCAACGATTTAGCCGTCGAGGTCGGCTATGTGGGAAACCTGGGGCGCCACCAGGTCGTTCCCGTGCCTTTCAACCAGCCCACCATCGCCTCGCCATCCAGCCAGACCCTTTCCGGAGGCGGATGTCCGCAGGCGTACACCTACGGCTATAACGTCGGTGACTTTGCCCCACTGCCAGCCAACGCGCCCTCCTGCTTCGGCGCTTCGCCCTCCTACCTGGCCACATACGAAGGCGGCAACGTCGACCTGCGAGTGCCTTACATCGGTTACGCGGCCGAGTCCATCGACTACAGGGCCGCCGGTGTTGACGATTACAACGCGCTGCAGACGCACATCGAAAAGCGC
>JASHVU010000731.1 GCA_030044455.1 Acidobacteriaceae bacterium
TGCTTCGGGCAAGCCCATTCTTGGCGTGGCCTTCGAGCCCTCCGGCGAACCGCGCTTCTCAAGCTCCGCAGCGCGGCAATCGTCGACCTTGAGCGACTAACGCAACCGTGCGCGTGTAAACTTTGAAAATCCGCTGCGGTTCATACGCGCGGGGTAAAGTTGACTGAGACTTTGCGGCCCACTCCCCAAGGAGCCACTAACCATGCCTGAACGCTTGCAGAATTTTATCGACGGCGCCTGGCGCGCGTCCTCCGCCACCCAGGCGCTTAACGTGATCAACCCCGCGTCGGCCACGGTGCTGGCCGAAGTCCCGCTCTCGCCAGCGCAAGACGTCAACCTGGCGGTCGAAACAGCGGAGCGCGCATTCATCAGCTGGCGCCGCACTCCGGTTGTCGATCGCGTGCAGCCGCTCTTCAAGCTCAAGATGCTGCTTGAGGAGCATCGTGACGAGCTGGCGCTTTCCATCACCGACGAGTGCGGCAAGACCTTGTCTGAAAGCAAAGGAGAGATGCAGCGGGCCATCGAGAATGTTGAGACCGCGTGCGGCATGCCCACGCTCATTCAGGGCACCAACTGCGAAGACATCGCCGCCGGCATCGACGAGCATATGATCCGGCAACCGCTCGGCGTGGTGGCCGCGATAACGCCGTTTAACTTCCCCGGCATGATTCCCTTCTGGTTCATGCCCTACGCCGTGGCCGCGGGCAACTGCTTCCTGCTCAAACCGTCCGAACGCGTACCCATCACTTCACAAAAGCTCTATGCACTCTTCCAGCAGGCTGACTTTCCGCCCGGCGTAGTGCAGCTGGTCAACGGCGGCCGCGACACAGTGAACGCCATCCTCGACCATCCCGGCATTCGCGCCGTCAGTTTTGTGGGTTCCACGGCCACGGCACGCTACATTTACAGCCGTGCTGCAGCCAACGGCAAGCGCGCACAGTGCCAGGGCGGCGCCAAGAACCCGGTGGTGGTGATGCCTGACGCCGACATGGAAATGGCCACGCGCATCCTTGCTGACTCGGCCTTTGGCTGCGCGGGCCAGCGGTGTCTGGCGGCGTCAGTAGCGATTACCGTGGGCGAGGCGCGGCCCGGCTTTATCGAGCAGATTGTCGCTAATGCCGCCAACCGAAAAGTGGGTTACGGTGCGGAGCCGGGAATTGAAATGGGTCCCGTCATCTCGGCTGAGAGCAAAACGCGCATCGAAGGACTGATTGCCAAGGGCGCGAGCGGCGGCGCACGAATTCTTGTGGATGGCCGCGGCAGGAAAATCCCCGAATATGAAGACGGCTACTTTGTCTTCCCGACGATTCTAGACGATGTTGCACCCGACGCCGAAGCTGCGCGGACCGAAATCTTTGGCCCGGTGCTGAGCCTGATGCACGCAAGCACAATTGAAGAAGCTATCGCTCTGGTGAACGGGCGCAGCTATGGCAACATGGCCTGCATTTTTACCACCGACGGCGCCAATGCGCGGCGTTTCCGCTACGAAGTGAACGCCGGCAACGTGGGCATCAACGTGGGCGTGGCCGCGCCCATGTCAACCTTCCCTTTCAGCGGCTGGGGCGAGAGTTTCTTCGGAGACTTGCACGCGCAGGCGCAGCACTCCGTCGAGTTCTTCACCCAGACCAAGATCGTTGTGGAGCGCTGGCCGCGTGAGTGGAGCCGGAAGTTCTAGAAGCAGCCAATAGCCAACAGCCAGTAGCCAATACAGAACTAGCTGGGTGCCCCAGGTCCATCGCACTTGAGGACCTGGGAGACCATGAATTTCACTAACCACTTCCGGTATGATTCTTTGCGATCCTTTAATGCGATCTCAACATCCTCAGATGCTTGGCTTCAGCACGACAGAAGCTGAAAGCGGATGGCCGAGAGCTGAAAGCTGCTTTTCGAGGCAATCATGAGTAGGAAGCTTCGCTTTGGAATTCTGGGGGCCGGCCGCATCGGCCCCGTTCATGCTGAAACGCTGGCCTACCGCGCGCCCCAGGCGGAGTGCGTGGTCATCGCCGACATCAATCTCGCCGCGGCCGAAGCGGTTGCCGCGCGATACAGCATTCCCAACGTTGTCGATTCTGCGACAGCCGTCATCGACGATCCAGGCATCGACGCCATCGTTCTGTGCACGCCGACCAACACCCACGCCGGCATCATTGCGCATGCGGCACAGGCCGGTAAGCACATCTTTTGCGAGAAGCCGGTCTCGCAAAGCCTGGCGGAGATCGACGCTTCTATCGCCGCTGTTGAAGCTGCAGGCGTCAAAATGCAGGTGGGCTTTAACCGCCGCTTCGACTCCAACTTCATGCGGGTGCGCAAGGCAGTCGAATCTGGCGAAATCGGCACACCCAACCTGTTCCACATCGTCAGCCGCGATCCATTTCCACCGCCGCTCAGTTATCTGCGGCCCTCGGGAGGCATCTTTCTTGACATGATGATTCACGATTTCGACATGGCGCGCTTCCTCATGGGCGAAGTTGAAGAAGTGTTTGCGTCAGGCGCGGTGCTCGTCGATCCGGGCTTTGCCGCTGAAGATGACTTCGATACCGCCATTGCGATGCTTAAGTTCGCGAGCGGCGCAATCGGCACCATCGACAACAGCCGAAAATCCACCTTTGGATACGACCAGCGTGTTGAGATTCTGGGCAGCAAGGGTAAGATCGCCACTGAAAACCGCTACTCAAACGAAGTGGTGGTCAGCGGCGAAAAATGTGTTTACACTGATCTGCCGCATAACTTTTTCATGCAGCGTTATCCTGAAAGCTTTGCGCTGGAGTTGCAGATGTTTGTCGAGGCCGTGCTTGAAGATAAGCCGGTGCCGGTGACTGGCGCCGATAGCCGCGCGCCGGTGGTGATGGCGTTGGCCGCGCGCAAGTCAGTGGACGAACGCAGGCCGGTGCGGCTGGCGGAGATTTCATCGTGAAGCGTTCAAGCCGTATATTGACTGTTCTCGCCATTGCCACCGATGTGCACTTCTGGGTTCCCGTAGTGGTGCTCGTCTTTGGTGTGGTTTTCTTAATGGTTCTCCAGGTGACACGTTGACTTCTGGCGCAACCACGGCACGCGCGCGTTCCACTATCTCTCTGCACCGACTGGGAGTTTTCTGCGGTTTTGCGGCCGCGATTTGGCTGGGCAGTGCCGAAGCCCCAACCAAACTGGTCAGCGCAGGTTTTTCGCCATTCATCATCTCCATGGGGATGGTGATGGGCGCGTTTGTTGCGCGCTGGTCGCTGCCCACTGCCATCAAGGGCACGCGATTCTTGTTTGCCGATCTGCGTGACAAGCCGCACCTTGTGGTGTGGGCAATGCTGGGGGGAATGCTGTGGGCGGTGGGCAATACGCTCACCATCTTTGCCGTGCGCGATGTGGGGCTGGCCATTGCATTTCCTCTCTGGAATACGAATTCGCTGGTTGGACTGCTGTGGGGTTGTCTGCTTTTCAAAGAATTGCGCGGCTCGCGCACCCGCGACTGGGCCCAGGTGCTGGGCGGCGCCGCAGCTATCGTCATTGGCGCCGCGGTGCTGGCGGTGGCTACGTCCGAGCGTTCGGGCGGCGCGCCACATCGCGCTTTCGTGGGCATTGTGGCCGCGCTGGGCGCGGGCGTGCTATTCGGCACCATGTATATCCCTTACCGCAAGGCTTACATCAGCGGAATGAATCCGCTTTCGCTGGTCACCATCTTCACCTTCGGCGAGGTGATTACCATCGTTGCGCTCGGGCTGGTCTTTTACGGCAGCGCGGGCAAGCTTGCGGTGGAACTGCACCGCGCGCGACCCATGCTCTTCTGGCCGTTCGTAGGCGGATTCTGCTGGGTAATCGGCGATCTCTTTCAGCAGTACGCCGCCAAGTACATTGGCATCGGGCGGGGCATTCCGCTGTCGAATACCAACCAGCTTTGGGGACTGGCGTGGGGCGCACTGGTGTTTGCCGAATTCGACGGGCTGTCGAATTGGGGCCGGGTGCTGATAATCACCGGGTCGTTAATCATGATCGCCGGCGCAGTATCGATCAGCTTGGCCGAGCCACCGGCAACAGAGCTTGAGAACTGGAACGCAGCCATGCTGCGAGAGTGCCGGCGCTATTGCCTCAATGCAGACAGCGTGGCGGCCGTTGTGGGTGGCGACGACCCGCTCGCCGATATTCCTCATCAGCGCCGCTGGTGGGAGATTGCAATCATGCTTGCGGCCTTCGGTGTCTTTGTGTGGCTGGCCTTCGGCACGCACGCCCAGCACATTAAAGTGAGCCTGCCGTGGATGATTGTGCTCACCGTCGGCACCTTTATTCCGCTCGTGGTGGTGGGAACGATGCTGCACCGGCGGACGAGGTTCTCGTGAGAGACAGTTGTCAGTGATCAGTGGTCAGGACGCCGGCGATCGGTGGACAGGGGATTCTTCGCTCGAAGAATCGAATTGAAAAGTGGCGCTTAAGTGCCCTTAAAAGGGGCTTGAATGCCCTTAAGTGGCCCTTAAATGGCCTTAAACCGGGCTTATTTGGCCTTATTTGCAGTCACTGATGCGTACTGAGCCGGCTTCGGTTAGCTATTATTTTCAATGATTTAAGGGCCTCCCGGCCCTTCCAAGACCCCCAAGAAATGGGGGTGGTGGGTGGGGGGTATTTTTCTTTGGACGTGCGCCGAGGGCAGCTCCAGCGCTACCGAGGGTTGCGGGTTTGGAGTTGTTGCCATGGATCGAGTATGCGCCGGAGGGTGATAATTCCCGGCAACGGCAAGAGAAGAATATGCGGCCGAGCGGTCACGATGGGTAACATGAGTTCGATGGAGCTCTTTGCAGTATTTGAAACCTGGCATCTCGGCGATGGAAACTATCCGGCGCCTGAGAAGGGGCAGCTCGTCAACCTGTCATTCGAATTGAGCCCTGATGAACTGACGGTGGCTGAAGGGAGTGCTAGCCTCAGGTTTCAACACGTCGATCAAGCACTCTACGAATTCACCGGCGAGATCATTCGTGTATACGGCACAGCGGAACGATCAGATCGGATTGTAGTGTTAGAGACAGACGGCTTCCGATTCTACATAAACTCAGACAAAGCACTACACCTTAAATGCGGAGAGACCGTTTCAGGGAAGGGGACCTTGCTTTATGACCACTACATCTGGGTCGAGTTTCTATCTGATTATCCCGATCCGCCGAACTTGTTTTACACGCTGCGAATCAGCCAGATTTGGCGGTATAGGATTCCGGAAAGATTCATCCACCGATCTGAGAGAGTGACCTCTTACCCTACTCGGGTCAATCTCGAGGAGTACGCCTCAAGCGACATTTCAGTCGTCGAATCCGTTCCGTGGGGCGGGGATGGGTTTGAAAACTACGTTGTCCAGCTTACAGATCATGAGATTCCTGAATTGCCGGTGCCGCATACGTTCTTTCATTGAAGGCCGCGAATAGAAACCGCAGATCCTTCGACTCGCCGCTTCGCGGCTCCCTCAGGATGACAGCGTTGAATAATTGATTCACTGAGAGCTGAGAGCTGCTGCGTCTCAATCCGCATGCAACGCCGTATCAAACAGCAGCAGGCTGACCGTGGTGAAAATGATGTCGTAGCCGACCAGCATCTTGATCCAGAGCATGAGGTCGCTGTCGCCGGTAAATATATCGCCAGTGGCCTGAACCATGGCCAAGAGTGCCGGAATGAAGATGGGAAACAGGATGATGGAAAGCAGGAGTTCGCGATTGCGGGTGCTCATGGAGAGTGCGGCGAAAAAGACACCGTTGCCCACCAGCGCCCACGTGCCAGCGGCAAAACCAGCGCCAATAGCCAGGCCTGGCCGGCGACGTGCAGGTTGTAAAAGATGAAGAAGAAGGGCGCCAGGATCACTTGCACGATAGTGACGAAGAGAAAGTTGACGATGACCTTGGCGAGGTAGAGCTCG
>JASHVU010000732.1 GCA_030044455.1 Acidobacteriaceae bacterium
TTCTTTTGCCGTTACCCAGAAATCGTCAGGCGTGCTTTCAGCACCGATGCCGGCTACATGCCGGGCAGCACAAGTGACACAACTTTTGACCCATACATGAATTCGGTGCAGTGGTCCCGCAGGTTTATCGGTCTCAAGCTGTTTCTCAGCCTTGCTGAGCGGGGCGAAGACGGTCAGGCCCTGATGATCGAGCAACAGGCCCGGATGGGTGATTTTCTGAGACAGTCCCTCACGGCAGCGGGCTGGACCATCGTGAACAGAACCCCTTTGCCCCTGGTCTGCTTTACGCGCGACGGTTTGGATGTGTCCACATTCCTCCAGGATCTCCGCAAGAATCAGATCGCATGGATGTCAGAGGCACGTATTGCGGGATCGCCAGTGGTGCGCGCCTGCATCACAAGTTTCAAGACCAGAGAAGACGACATTCGTCAGGTCGTCGCTGCGATCACCAAGCTCGCAGATGACAAAACAGCACCGCTGGTGAGCAGCCCTGCGAGCTGAAGGTTAAAGACAGGATTATGCCTCATACAAGCACTGAGAACAGCCGGAAAACTGATGCAATGAAGCCGGAAACCATCGCCATTCACGGTGGTTATCAGGTAGACCCTACGACACGATCGGCCGCCGTGCCGATTTACCAGACAGTTTCCTATGCCTTTGACAGCACGGAGCATGCTGCGGCGCTATTCAACCTGGAGGCGGAAGGATATCGCTATACGCGCATCGCGAATCCCACCACAGACGTGCTCGAGCGTCGCGTTGCAGCACTTGAGGGAGGCATGGCTGCCCTTTGCGTAAGTAGCGGTCAAGCAGCGGTTTCTTATGCCGTTATGAACGTTACGAAGCTGGGATGCAATATCATCTCTGTTCCCCAACTGTACGGCACGACCCACACTTTATTTGCGCATGTCCTCCCGGGCCAGGGAATCTCTGTTCGATTTGCCAAATCCGATCGGCCAGAAGACATTGAAGCGCTGATCGACGGGGGAACGCGCGCAATCTACTGCGAGAGCGTCGGAAACCCGGCCGGCAATATTTGCGATATCGAGAAGCTGGCCCAAGTGGCGCACAACCACGGCATTCCGCTCATTGTCGACAACACTGTGGCGACCCCTCTGCTTCTTCGTCCCATCGATTATGGGGCGGACATCGTTGTGCACTCATTGACTAAATTCCTGGGCGGACACGGGACGACTCTGGGCGGCGCCATCGTCGATAGCGGCAATTTTCCCTGGAAAGATCACGCGCAAAAGTTTCCGATGTTTAGCGAACCGGATGCCTCTTATCATGGGCTCGTCTATACCGACCATTATGGAAAGGGCGCGTATCTCGGCCGCTGCCGCAGCGCCTATCTAAGGACCACCGGCTCAGTGCTCGCGCCTCTGAGCTCCTTTTTGCTGCTACAGGGAATCGAAACCGTTGCTCTTCGCGTGGATCGGCATGTTGCAAACGCGAAATCCGTAGCTGAGTTCCTGCGCCACCACCCGCAGGTGGACTGGGTCAATTATGCCGGCTTTCCCGAAAGTCCTTATCACGACTTAGCCAGGAAATATTTGCGTGGCCGCGCGTGCTCGCTCATGGCGTTCGGTATACGCGGAGGTTTCCCTGCGGCGACCAAATTCTACGACGCGCTCAAACTGGTTTTCCGGCTCGTTAACCTCGGCGATGCCAAGACACTTGCCTGTCATCCGGCTTCAACTACACATCGTCAGATGTCGCCAGAAGAGCAGCACGCAGCTGGTATTTCTCCTGAAATGATTCGACTGAGCATTGGAATCGAACACATCGACGACATCGTAGCTGATTTGGATCAGGCTCTCGCCGTAGCCGGCGTGGCCGGCTAGAACCGTATTTCACCTGCATTAAGTCCCCTGGGGGTCGTTATGCCCGTTACGCTGAACTTCCCTGAGAGCAGCGGAAAACTCCGTTCGCAAAGCAGCGCGTGTCGCACAAAAGAACCCGGGACCTCGCCCAACGAGCTCACCATCGGGCTGCTTAACAATATGTCGGATGGCGCCCTCGGAGCGACCGAGCGGCAGTTTATTTCTCTCCTCAACTCGGCCGCAGAAGACTTTGATATCCGCGTCTCTCTCTATCACTTCCCTGAGGTTTCTCGGAGTAAAGCGACTCGACGACACCTCGAACGGTGTTATTCGAGAGTTGAATCACTTTGGGATACCAAGCTCGACGGGTTGATAGTAACCGGCAGAGAACCAGCTTATCCTTCATTGCTCGACGAGCCCTATTGGAATAGTTTTGTGAGGACTCATGAGTGGGCTCGAGAAAACACATTCTCGACGATCTGGTCGTGTCTGGCTGCTCATGCGGCGGTTTTGTATAAGGACGGGATCCAGCGCCAGAAGAGCCAAACAAAGCACTGCGGCGTCTTTGATTGCGTCCGGGTTTCAGACCATCCGATGCTCATGCGCACTCCGGCAACTTTTCGATTGCCTCACTCCCGCTGGAACGGCTTGCCGGAGGCTGAGTTGACGCGATCCGGCTATCAGGTTCTCACCCGCGCTGAGAATGCCGGCGTCGACTGCTTCGTCAAACAGGATTCGAGTCTCTTTGTATATTTCCAGGGACATCCGGAATACGATTCCGATACCCTCCTGCTTGAATATCGTCGCGATGTTGGCAGGTACCTTAGCGGAGAAAGCAGTGTCTATCCATCCATACCTCGGGGTTATTTCGACCAGGAAACTGAGCAGAAGCTAGCGAGAATAAAGCATGACGCCGAATCGAGGTCACATGAGGAAACTCTTGCGCTTGTGGCATCGATAGCATCTTCTGTTGGCGAATTCGATGGCTGGAGGGCCACAGCTCGTAGTTTGTACAGGAATTGGATGGGACAGATATGCGTCAGGAAAGCGATGCAGGTACAGGATGCCAATGCGGCAATTTCCAAACGCATATCAACGATTTCTGAGCCCTTGCCAAACATGCAACGGGAAGCCGTCGGCGGCGCAGTTGCATGAAAGACGATTCTGTTTATGCCGGTGACCATCAGGACCTACACTCGCGATGGATGCCACCGTTTCCCGCTGATAGTCCCCAGCCTTAGCGCAATTCATGAAACGTGCCATCATCTGCATTGTCGTGATACTGACAATGTCCCTCGTTGGGATTGCCTCATGGACCGCCATGCGCGTGCGTGCATCTTCAGTACCTGCCAGCGGAGCGCGTCGTAGCAACTGGAGCGCTGCTGCGGCGGCAAGTTACCTCGATGGCCGCGAAGTTTGGTGGCAGAGTTGGCCGGTATCACAACGCAGCCAGGGAACTGTTTGCATTTCATGTCACACAGTGCTCCCGTACGCATTGGTGCGGCCGATGCTCAGAAAACAGTCAGGTCAGACCGAATTGACTGCCACGGAAAA
>JASHVU010000733.1 GCA_030044455.1 Acidobacteriaceae bacterium
TAGCTCTCCTCGGCCGTTGGCCACATGACGCGGGCGACTGCATCTGCCATCTGCTTCCATTGCGACTCTTCGACCGTGAGCTGCTTGCGGCCCTTGTCGGTGAGCCGGTAGTACTTGAATTCACGATTGCGGTCCGGGGCGGTTTCCCACTTGGCGGTGACCCAGCCGCGCTTTACGAGGCGATGGAGCGCAGGGTAGAGCGAGCCGTGTTGCATCTGCAGGAATTCATTTGTGGTGCGCTGGATGTGTTTGCCGATCTGATGGCCGTGAGCCGGACCGTAGAGGAGCGTGCGCAGGATGAGCATATCGAGCGTGCCCTGCAGGAGGTTGGCGCTTTGTTTCGATTCTTTGGTCATGGAAGACATTCTACCTTCGTTAGAGATCGATGGTAGACATTCGACTATCAGTTGTCAAGGGGGCGTTCAGGCGGCCGCGCGACATCGGTGGGTGGACGCGCCGGAGTTGAGGCTCAGGTGCGACATCAGGGTGCAAGTCTGGAGACCCGGGCGACAACCGTGCTGGAGCGCGGCGCTACCCCTGTTCTTTTTTATTGCAGCGGCTGGCCGCAGGTGCCGCAGAAGCGTGAGGCTTGAGGATTGGCCTGCTGGCAGCGGGGGCAGGCGACGAGGGTCCCGGGCTGCGAGTTGGACGGAGGCGGAGGAGGGGGAACGTTGACGGTGACGTTCACTGGCGGTTGTCCCCAGCCGGGCACGGCGATGCCGAGTGAAGCGGCGATGCCGGCGGCCTGGATGGCGTTGAACTCGCGCACGCGAGCGGGCATGAAGAAGCACTCGATGAAGCCGAGGAGCGTGGGAATGCCGCTCCAGAAAAGGAGGCAGTAGAGGATGCCGAGGCCGGTGCGGCGGAGGTAGAAGTGGTGAATACCGAAGGTGCCGAGGAAGAGTGCCAGGAGGATGCCGACGATTTCGTCACGGCGCACCGATTCGTACTGCTGGTAGAACAACATTTGGGGATTGGGAAATGGTTGAGTGCTCATAGCTCGTTCTCCGTCTTGCTCTCGAGTGACAATACGCACGGGGTGACGGTGCAGTTCCGGCACAGCCAGGCGTATTGCCGCATTGTCCCATATCAGGCGGCACTTATAGCATGTGCTCATGAGTGCTCAGGACGCGGCGGCAAGCGGGACCTTCAAGATTGGCGGCGACCTGCCGGTGCACCGGCTGGGGTTTGGAACCATGCGGCTGGTGGGCGAGGGCGCGTGGGGCGAGCCGACCGATGCCGGGGAAGCGAAACGTGTGCTGCGCAGAGCGGTAGAGCTGGGCGTGACGCTGTTTGATACGGCCGATGCGTACGGGCCGGAGATTGCGGAACGGCTGATTGGCGAGGCACTGGCGCCGTACGCGGCTGGAGTGGTGATTGCGACCAAGGGCGGCATTACCCGGCAGGGTCCGGCGAAGACCGAGTACGTGGGCCGCGCGGGGTATTTGATTCAATGCGTGGAAATGAGCCTGCGGCGATTGAAGCTGGAGCGCATTGAGCTGTATCAACTGCACAGGATCGACCCGCGCACGCCGATTGAGGAGAGCCTGGGGGCGTTAAAGCGCATGCAGGAGGCGGGAAAGATTCGCCATATCGGATTGAGTGAGGTGACACCATCCGAGATTGAAGAGGCCGAGAAAATTGTGCCGATTGTGAGCGTGCAGAACCGATACAGTCTGGCCGACCGGCGGCATGAGGAGACGCTGAATTCTTGCGAGAGGCGGGGGATTGCGTTTCTGCCGTGGTATCCGATGGCGGCGGGCAAGCCGATGCGGGCGGGGAGTGAAGGGGCGAAGGGTTTGGCCGAGATTGCGGCGAAACACGGTGCGACGGTTGCGCAACTGATGCTGGCGTGGTTATTGCAACGATCGCCGGTGATGCTGCCGATTCCAGGCACTTCGAAGGTCGCCCACCTTGAAGAGAATGTGGTGGCGGCAGGGCTGAAGCTCAGCGCACAGGAGTGGGCTGAGGTTGAGGCGGCTGCTTAAGCCGGCTGGAGGACAGGCTCCGTGGGTTCGACAACGGAGATATCTCGCTCCCAGCCTTCGTTTTCAAGCTTGATGTGCTCGATGACAACAGCGTTGGCGTTGGCGTCGAGCTCCGAGAGAGCCCCGTACTCCGAGGGCCAGCAGCGAAAGACATTGTAACGTTTTACGAGTTGGCCGGCCTCGTTGTAGAGCTCGATGGATATGTCTTTGCGGAAGTCACCGAGTGACATCTCAGAGCCGAGTGCGGCGCCATATTGCCACACCTGGTTTGCCCAGGCTTCAAATGCCGGATCATCGGTGAGGCCGCGCTCGAGGGCGATGGGCTCGAATTCGGTGAGGCCGGTGGATTTGCGGCTTGAGCTGGGGTCGCCACCTTCGCGGTTCACGACGACGTTGGTGGTGCGCACCAGGCCGGAGACGCGCGTGATGCCCGGGATGTAAGCTCCATCCCACTTTACGCGGAAATTAAAGTTCTTATACGGATCGAAGCGCGTCGGGTTGTTTGGGAATTCTGCCATGCGACCGAGATTAGCACCACAAAAAGGAGCGCGGCGATCAATTCTTATGAATTTGAATGAACGGGTGGGATGTTGGGAGACGTTCTCCGGTCCATCAACCCTGATCGCTCATTTATCCTTGGCACGATGCCGAAGAGTCTGTCGATTGTGATGATCACGCTGAATGAGGCGGCGAACCTGCCGCGCACTCTTGCGAGCGTTCGTGGCCTTGGCGAGGTGGTTGTCGTGGATTCGGGATCGACGGATGGAACGGTGGAGATTGCGGAGCAGGCCGGCGCGCGTGTGTTCAGCGAGCCATGGAAGGGCTTCGGAGGGCAGAAGAACTCGGGAATTGCGAAGGCGACGGGAGAATGGGTTTTTTCACTCGATGCCGATGAAGAGATCAGCCCGGAGCTCAGGCACGAGATCGAGACGCTGATGGCAGGCGAGCCGGCATACGCGGCCTACCGGATCAAGCGGCTCAATCATTTTCTCGGGGCGCCGTTGCGTCATGGCGGTTATTGGCCCGATCCCAAGCTGCGATTGTTCCGGCGCGGCGCGGCCAGATTCGAAGAGCGGCCAGTGCATGAGACCATGCGAACTTTGGGTCCGGTAGGTGAGCTGAAGGGACATCTGATCCACCATTGCTACCCCACGA
>JASHVU010000734.1 GCA_030044455.1 Acidobacteriaceae bacterium
GGAATGAGCGTCGCCCACCAGGTTGAGCAGGTCGTCCTGAATCTGAAACGCGGCGCCAAGAAAAAACCCAAACCGGATGCATCGGTCGGGGTCGAAAGCCCCACTGGTTCCGATGAGAACACCCACCCGGCTGGGGTGAATCGTGGCCAGCCAGCAGGTCTTCTTCAATACCATCTCCAGGTAGTCCGCTTCTCCCACATCGGTTGCGTTATCGCGCCTCCAGCCAAGTTCGAAGGCCTGGCCTTCAGCCGATTCGCGCGCCATTCGCTCTGTCTCTTCCAATATCCTGAGCGAAATCTCTGAGCCCAGGATTGCGCGGTTGTCGAGCAGCGGGCGCATGGCCAGCAGCGAAAGCATGTCTCCCACGTTGATGGCGATGGGCACACCCTCAGTGACGTGCATGGCGGGCTTTCCCCGTCGCTGCTCGCTCTCGTCCTCTACATCGTCATGAATGAGCATGGCGTTGTGCATCATCTCGATTGAAACCGCTGTCCGCAGCGCCACTTCCATCGGGGCGCCGAAAGCGCGAGCCGTGGCGATGCACAGGCTGGGACGAAAAGAGCGGCCTCCGCGGCGCGGATAGTCGGCCACCAGGTCGTAAAGATAGCGGCGCGGTTCGGCGGCGGGCAGATACTGAAACAGCACCGAGCGGGTGGCGTCGCCGTACTCCCGTAACACCGAGGAGACCAGGTTTTCGTCAGGCGTTTTCATGGTCGTGACCTCGGTCGCGTTCAACTTACGATGACGGTAAGATCGCCCGCCGGGCTCTCATCTGCTCTTCTTCTGATCAAACCGGTATATTGTCCCGCCGGCTGCTTGTCCTCAACTTTGACGACGATCACGACTCGTCCCGATTCGCGGACAATTTCGGGGGCGGTGATCGGCGGAGCCGCAGCGCTGCCGGCAACGAGCGAATCTGAAACGAGGCCCGCCTGGTCCGAGCTCGGATAGACGTTGGCGGTCACTTCAACGGGGCGGGTTGACGATACTCTCACCGATACCGTGGGAGCGGCACTGCCATTGGAGGCAAACGGCGGCATCCCCGGTTGCTGCCAGGCATTGGGAAGAAACGCCGACATTGCCTGGCTCAAGGGACGCATCGCCATCATCCATTGTTCGGCGAGCGCCATCAATGGGTTCGTGGAATTGAATCCGCTCGGAGCGTTTCCGCGGTCTTCACTCAAAGAGGCTCGCCTGATGGGATCGTTGAAGATGGTGCGGGCAGTCTCGTGTCCACGGCGCATGTATTCATCGATCACCTGGTATGCGGTGCGCACACCATTCTCAAGCGCGCCGCATACCGCCTCGCCAGCAGCCGAAATCGGATCACAATTCGGGATGACGGTTTCCGGGGCGCTGCGGGGCGACGCCATTGCATTGCGAATCGGTCCGTCCTGCTCCGGCGGCGTTCGTTTCAGACGTGGGGAAGACGATTTCATAGGCGCTAGGGATGATCATAACCAACGATGCTGCGAAGTCCGGGTTTACCTGAGATTGCGTGAGCTGCCAGCAGACCCGAAATGACCGCCGATTCGATGCACCCGGAGTCAAGTCCTGTCGCTGTCCAATCGCCCGCGATGGTCAGGTTGTCAAATGTCATGTCGAGCGGAGAGATGCGATATTTCGGGCTGCCGGGTAAAGATTGCACGTAACGATCTGTGGGGTTAACGTTGGCCGTCCAGAATTGTTTGTCGAATTGCCGGGGACCGAACGACCTCCGAGCGCCGCCTTCGGCCGCCAGAATCTCCCAGCGGAATCCATCCTGGCGAACGGCATTCGGCCAAAGCGCTCCTGCGCCGGTCGAGAGAAATTCGATGGCGCTGGCGCGAACCGCCTCACGCTGCTGTCGATGGAATGTCTCCGTGACGGCCGCGCCGTTCCGGGCCGTATCCCGCAGAACGCTGCAAAAATAAGCAATGCTTTTAACCGGGTTCTTCCACTGCTCCTCGGGAATGAGATGGCTCATATCTGCCCACGTGTCGAACGGCTCTTGAAAACCGGAAAGGTTTGCCGGAGGGTGCGACCATCCCAGTTCGGCGAAGCTCTCCCGCATCCACAGTTGAAACGCCTGCGTAGGAACCGTCTTGACGTGATTCACCATGTCGCGCCAGCGCTGTTCCCGCTTGATCAGTTCACCGGCAACTTCAGGAAGAACGCCAATGCTGACGCCCAGAACCACGAAATCGAAGTCCCTTGTTACCTTGAGTTTCTTCGCACCGGCGCGATGCTGATCCCAGGCGGACTCGAAGGCTGGACCAATGCGCGCCAAAGCTCTTCCGTTTAGAAGCTGCGCATAGTCGGGTTGCGATGGCCAGCTTGGAACATTGTTGACGTCGATCAGGGGCCGGTATTCCGTACCCCTCAAGACCTTTGCCTGCACGTCGAAATTGAGCGTATCAACATAAGCCGAATCGCCGGGCCGCGCAGCCGACAACCCCACATTGCGCAAGCGGTGGAAGAACTCGAACCGCACTCCGCGGTGCTTCAAGACCTGATAGAGCGGTGCGAAAACGATGTCTCCCATGCCCGCGCTCATGCGCCAGAACAACGAGCCGCGGTAA
>JASHVU010000735.1 GCA_030044455.1 Acidobacteriaceae bacterium
TTGAACGGCTTAGCATATTTGACATGGATGACTCTGAGCTCACCGCATGTCTCTTGACCGCGCCTCGAAGCAATTCAAGATCGTGACAATTCCATTACCATACGGTGACAACTTCAGTTGGTTTCTTCTTTAAGCTGGCGCGTAGCTGCTTCTCCCTATACCCGGACCGTGGAAGTTTACCCGCAGTAAGGCGCGCCAGAAGTTCCGCTACAAAGGGAACAACTTCATGCGGTCAGAGACCTAGTGAAACGAACTGGTTCCGCACTAACGAATAATAAATACTGTGCAAGGGATCGACGTTTTCGGCCCAAAGCATAATCAGCAATGACTTCTGGCTGAGAGAACCGTAATAGAGCGAGACGCCCGCGTATATTGCGGCCAAGAAAGCCGCCCAAATGTGCCGCAGTTTTGTATGTCGTTTCTTCGAGCCCCTGCGAGCCTCGACCATCATCCATCCCAGTGCACCGACCAGCGCAGTTGCAAGAGTTGTCAGTGAAGAGCTGTATTCGGAAGCGGCTCTTTCCTCCATCTGTTGCCATGCTAACGCCGTAGAAGGATCGGAAGGTGCGGAAGAGATAACCGTGCTGGGCGGGAAATAACTTTTATTAAATTCGTATGACTGAAATGCGTACATCGATGTCAAAACAAAAATAGCAATTCCATAGAAGCGGAGCCGGAGAAGCACCAATACTATTGGCGTCCAAATCCGCGTGATTGCCAATCTCCGTGCTCCTGGCGGCACTGACACACCTCAAAGCAACACAAAAGCTGAATGGGTGGTTGGGGAGTAGTCATCGTGCATGAATACTAAGTACCAAAACGTTATCACAGTATTTGATTAATTAGCATAAGAGCCCTGGCAATACGCGGGTTGCCAATGACTTGGTGTGTTACTGATCCCGCCTTGCGCCACTCTCACATCCACCGAGGAGAGGTCGTTCAGCAATGACTCGTATAGGCCCCGAGTTCGCCGCAAATGCTAGGAAGCAAGCTGCTGAAGCTTTGAAGAGAGAGCTCATGAATGATGTGGCGAAATCGCCGGTCCTGGCTGCCTCGGCTCAGCCTCGCGGACGCGACAAGTTGTAATGATGCGCTTGTCTCTAACAGACCTATAAAGTTCCACAAATTGTAGCTGCGCGATCCTTATGTCTAACTGCCACTGATAGCCGTTCCGGCCATTTCGTTTTATTCTCTCTTTTCTTGACACTAGCAGTGAAGTTGACCATACTATTTTCGCTGTTTCGGCCACGATAGGGGCGTTCCCAATCCGAGGATCCTCCTAACCACAATCTTTCCGTTCGAATTTAATGAACCTAAGTTCATCTTGTGCTTCGGGCCTTTAGCGCGTCTTGACCGCTTAGACGGCTGTGATCGCATTCTGATTTTCTCCAACATCTGCATTGGTCTCGAGCTGGCGCCAAGATCTCGGACGCGCTCGCATATAAGAGCGTCCCCAAAGATGGTTCGCGCGGGATCGCACTAGCGTGAGGAGAGGCATGCCCGATCAGCCATCGAATGGAAATTCCCCGCTGGGCAATCCCGCCAACAAAGGGTCCCTCATTGAGGCGCCGCAACTGGGCTTGCCCAAGGGCGGAGGAGCGATTCGCGGCATCGGGGAGAAATTTACCGCAAACGCGATCGCTGGCACGGGCTCAGTTTCGATTCCCATCGCAACCAGTCCCGGGCGATCAGGGTTCGGTCCAAGCCTCGCGCTCGGCTACGGCTCCGGCGCGGCCAACGGCGCCTTCGGCTTTGGCTGGTCGATCAAATTACCTGCAGTCACGCGAAAAACCGACAAGGGCCTGCCACAGTACGACGATGCCGAGAACTCCGATATCTTCCTGCTGTCGAACGCAGAAGATCTGATGCCGGCGCTGATAGAAAGCGACAACGCATGGACCTTTGATGTGGCGATACGCACGCTCTACGGCGCCAGCTACAACGTTCAGCGCTATCGGCCGCGCGTGGAGGGGCTGTTTGCCCGCATCGAGCGCTGGGCAAATGCGACGGACGCGACGGAAGTTTTCTGGCGGTCGATTTCAAAGGAGAACGTGACCACATGGTTCGGCCAGAGCGCGGAGAGCCGCATTGCCGATCCCGCTGACCCGACACGAATATTCAGTTGGCTGATCAGCCAGAGCTACGACGATAAGGGCAATGTCGTTGCCTACAACTACAAGGCCGAGAATTCCGAGGGCGTCGATATAACCCAGGCAAACGAGCGCAATCGCACGGCCGTGTCACGTTCAGCGCAACACTATATCAAGACCGTCCAGTACGGCAATCGCAGTCCGTATTTTCCCGACCTGGGGGCTGGGCAAGCGACACCGCTGCCCGCCGACTGGTGCTTCGAGGTCGTTTTCGACTACGGCGAGCACGATGCAACTGCGCCGACGCCCACCGAAGTGCAGCCTTGGAATTGCCGACAGGATGCGTTTTCGACGTACCGGCCGACATTCGAAATTCGCACCTACAGGCTCTGCCAGCGCGTTCTGATGTTTCACAACTTCCCCGATGCTCAAAATGTGGGGAGCAACTGTCTCGTGCATTCGACCGATCTCGAGCACACATCGGCTCCGCCCAGCGACCCAAGCCAACCTTTCTACTCCTATCTCGAGTCGGTCTCGCAATCAGGCTATGTAGCGAACGGAGCGGCCGGCTACCTTTCCAAATCGCTGCCTCCGGTCGAGTTCACGTATACGCAGGCCGTGATCGATGAGACCGTGCGCCAGCTCGATGCGGAGAGCCAGATGAATCTGCCCGCGGGGATCGACGGCAAGTATTATCGATGGGTCGATCTCGACGGCGAAGGGCTCTCCGGGATTCTGACCGAACAGAACGGCGCCTGGTTTTACAAAGCGAATCTCAGCCCGGCCAACGTACAAGGCTCTCCATCCGAGGCTGTGCCCACGGCCCAGTTCGCGCCCGAGCGTAAGGTGAGAGAGTTGCCCTCGCTGGCTGCTCTGAACGAGGGACGGCAGCATTTGCTGGGGCTTTCGGGAGACGGCTTTCTTTCGCTGGTTCAGTTCGACGGCCCGACGCCCGGTTACTACGAACGCACAGAGAACCACGACTGGCAGCCATTCATGCCATTCGAGTCCATGCCGGTGGTGGATTGGCAGGACCCGAACTTGAGGTTCATCGATCTGACCGGCGACGGCTTCGCGGACGCGCTCATAACCGAGGACCAGGTCTTCTGGTGGCACCAGTCGCTTTCGACGGAGGGATTCGGGCCTGCCCAGCGGGTGGAACAATCGTTCGACGAGGAGCAAGGACCTCAGCTTGTCTTCTCCAATGGCACAGAGTCTATCTTCCTTGCCGACATGTCGGGCGACGGGTTAACGGATCTGGTGAGGATTCGCGCCGGAGAAGTCTGCTATTGGCCGAATCTCGGTTACGGACGATTCGGCCCGAAGGTGACGATGGATGGCGTGCCGCGCTTCGATCGTCAGGAGGTCTTCGACGCACGGCGCGTGCGGCTGGCCGATATCGATGGATCGGGGACGGCGGACTTGATCTACTTTGCTGCCGGCGAGGTTCATCTCTACTTCAGCCAGTCGGGCAACAGTTTCGCCCAGCGCCGCGTACTCAGCCACTTTCCACTGGTCGATACGGCCTCCTCGGCCGCAGTGCTCGACTTGCTGGGTAACGGCACGGCTTGCCTGGTGTGGTCTTCGCCGCTGATTGCCAACGCCGGCACGCCGCTGCGCTACATCGACCTGATGGGCGGCGTGAAGCCGCATCTTCTCGTAGGCATGGTGAACAATCTGGGCGCGGAGACCCACATCTGCTATGCGCCGTCCACCAAGTTCTATGTGCAGGACAAGCTGGCCGGAACACCATGGATCACACGGCTTCCGTTTCCCGTGCAGGTGGTGGAGCGTGTGGAAACGCTTGACATCATTAGCCGCAACCGCTTCGTGACGTATTACGCATATCATCACGGCTACTACGACGGCGTGGAGCGCGAGTTTCGGGGCTTTGCCCGCGTCGACCAGTGGGATACAGAAGATTTTGCCACGTTGAGCGCCTCCAACACGCTGCCGGCACCGAGCAACGAAAACGCGGCGTCAAATGTGCCGCCAATTCTGACCAGGACCTGGTTTCACACCGGGTTCTTTTTCGATGCGGAGTCGATTACGACTCGTCTCGAAAACGAATACTATCGCGAGGGCGACGCAGCCACGGGCGTGACGGGGCTCAACTCGGCGGAAGCCGAGACGCTCTTTCTTCCCGACACTGCGCTGCCGGCAACGATTCTGCTCACAGATGGGACGCGAATCGCCTACGACCCTTCCGGCGAAGAGATGCGCGAGGCCTGCCGTGCCCTGCGCGGCTCAATGCTGAGGCAGGAAGTGTATGCATTCGACGGCAGCGCGGCAGCTGATCGGCCTTACACGGTCTCCGCGCACAACTTCACAATCGAGATGCTTCAGCCGCAGGGACCGAATCCGTACGGCGTGTTTCTCACCTACGCTCGCGAGACGCTGGACTTGCAATATGAGCGCAAGCTGTACGCCGTAGTGGGCAGCGCTCTGGCAGCCGACCAGTCCGCACCGCCGGCCGGCGCCGCCCTGCTGGCCGATCCGCGCGCGACGCACACACTCACTCTGGCCGCGGATGCATTCGGAAACGTGCTCCAGTCTGCCTCGATCGGTTATGGCAGGCGGTTTCTCGATCCCGCATTGAGCGCGCCGGACCAGGCCGCGCAACAGAGCCTGCTGGCGACGGCGACCATCAATTCCTTCACCAATGCAATCCTCACCGCCGACGCAAACCGCGTCCCGCTGCCTGCGCATTCGAACGTCTACCAGTTGTATCAGTGCCAGCCGGCGGCGAATCTGCCCAACTTTACCAATCTGTTTCTCTTTACCGAGATGCAGGGCATGGTGACGGCGGCGAGCGATGGCGCACATGATCTTGTATTTGAAGATATTAATCCAACCGGGCTCAACGCCGGACAGCCATATCGCCGCCTACTGAGCTCGACGCGCACGCTTTTCCGGCCCGACGACCTTGGTCAGGCAGCCGGCGATGTCACCGCGCTGCTGCCGCTTGGAACCATGGAGCCGATGGCGCTGCCTGGTGCGGGTTACAAACAGGCCATGACGTCGGGGCTGATCCCGCTGGTGTTCACCCGTGGCGGAAGCGCATTGCTGCCGACGCCGGCCTCGGTTCTGGGCAGCACGGCTCCAGATGGCGGCGGATACGTGGACTTGGACAGCAACGGAAACTGGTGGATCGCGTCTTCGCGCATCTACTACTCGCCGACTGCAGGAACGGCGGCGCAGGAGAGCGCG
>JASHVU010000736.1 GCA_030044455.1 Acidobacteriaceae bacterium
TAGTTGATCGAAAGCGGGCGTCCGTTGCTCAAGATTACGACCGTTGGAGTGCCGGTGGCGACGACCGCCTTCACAAGGTCGGTCTGCGCTCCGAGCAGGTCAAGGGAATCCCGATCACCAAGGTGACCTTCGCTCCAGGCCTCGCGATCGGTGCTCTCATCTTCGCCGACTACAACGATCGCCACATCGGCCTTGTGCGCGGTTTCCGACGCCTGCTGAATCGAAGCAGTTTGAGTGGCTGGATCGACGAGTTCCACGCCGTCCGCCCAGAAACCGCGATATCCCGGCGGCGCGGTCGTCACTTTGCAGCCTTGTGCATACAGAACGGTCGCCTTGTTGCCCACCCGCGCTCGTATGCCGTCGAGAATGCTGATTCCGAAGCCGGGATCGCGGCTATACCCGCCAAGATGAACATCGGCGGCATTCGGCCCTATCACTGCGATGGTCTTCAGTTTGGTCAGATCAAGCGGCAACAGGTTCTTATCGTTTTTAAGCAGCACGAATGCTTCGCGCGCAGCTTCAAGGGCCAATTGCCGGTGTTCCGGACTATTGTTGACGCGCTCGGCATAGTCAGGATCGACGTAGGGATTATCGAACAGCCCAATGCGGAACTTTGCAGTCAGCACGCGTCCTACAGCCTCATCGAGTTTGCTCTCCGGCACGGTGCCTTGCTTCACCTGTGTAATCAGGGTGCGATACACAGGGAAGTCCGCCAGATCGAAATCAACTCCCGCATCGAGCGCCAGCCGCGCGGCTTCGGCAGAATCATGTGCCACATGATGGGTAAAAATCAGTCCATTCAATGCGCCGTCATCTGATGTCACATAGCCGTCAAATCCCCAGTCGTGGCGCAGGTTCTGCCCGATCAGCCAGTGATTGATCGACGATGGAACGCCGTCGATTTCGTTATACGAAACCATCACGCTGCCTACGTGAGCTTCCTTTACAACAGCCTCAAACGGAATGAGGAAGTTCTCGCGAATGATACGTTCCGAGTAATTGCCGGGCGCAGTGTTCGTCCCGCCTTCGGGCTGCCCATGAACCGCAAAATGCTTGGCTGTGGCCATCACATGATGCCGGTCGATGGCAAATGAATCGCCCTGAAGACCCTCCACCATTGCCACGCCCATCCGCGACACAAGATACGGATCCTCGCCGTAGGTCTCCTCAGTCCTGCCCCAGCGCGGGTCGCGCGCAATATCCAGGTCCGGCGCGAACAATTGCCCGGCTCCACGCGAGCCGGCTTCATCGCCAATCGCCGAATAAACACGCTTCACCAGTTCTGGATCCCAGGTGCTCGCCATGCCCAGCGTCTCAGGAAAGCTTGTTGCTCCGTATTCCATGTATCCGTGCAGGCCTTCGCCGAAAAACAATGCGGGAATTCCGAGCCGGCTCTTCTCGCGCAGGTACCGCTGAACGCCGTTGCGCAGAATTGCAGCATTGCGAGGGGTCAGTTTGATCTCCGGGCCCCATTCGGCGGCGAGAGCATGCCGCGCTGTTTGATCGGTGTAGGTCCCGGTGGGATCGATCACCTGGACCTTGTTTTCCCCGCTGTCTTCTGTCCATACCAGTTCGTTGACTTTTTCTTCGAGCGTCATGCGCTTGAGAAGGTCGGCAACGCGCGCCTGAATGGGGAGGGATGCATCCTGGTAGGGAAGTTTGCCGGCCTTGGTGTCCTGATTTGTCTGGCCGCCTGCTGCGGCACTGAACAGCAAAAAACCGATGCCAACCGCGCCGGCCAACCGGAAATAAGAGCGAGAATCTGAGTTCGTGCTTGTGAACATGGCCGTCTTCCATCCTTCCTGTCAGTCAACTCCGAGCCTGATAATTTCAAACGCATCCGCCGCACACCTGCGGCGCAATTCGCCTGCAATTTTGCACCTTCAAAACGCGCACAACTTGAATCGGGCTGCAATCCAACACGATACCACCGGCGTTGCGTTTGCACCGGGAAAGTGCAGATCAAAGCGGACTATAATTGCCGCTGCGGCCTCCCGGGAAGGAGTGCGTTCGATGGAGAACACGCAGAATCGAGCACGACCCGCCAGGTTTTTTCCCGCTCTCGCTCTAACCGCGATTCTGGCCGGCTGCGGTGGAAGCTCCAGTTCCAACCAACAACAGCCGCCGCCGCCACCTTCAACTGATCCCGACCAGCGCGCCGATGCAATGCTTGCGCAAATGACGCAGGCCGACAAACTGCAGATGGTGATGGGCGGCGTGACCACCAACCTCACCTATGGATACTCCGTTCCATTTGGCGCCGGTGGATGGGTGCCAGGCAATCCGAACCTGGGCATTCCCAGCCTCTATCTTTCCGACGGAAGCGTCGGGGTGAGCGCCGGCGTGGGGCAAGCAACCGTGCTGCCTTCCGCAATTGCCAATGCAGCCAGTTGGGATTTATCCGAAGCCACCAAGTACGGCACGGTGATCGGCACTGAGCTCGCGGACTACGGCATGAATGTCAATCTCGGCGGCAACGTGAACCTCATAGGCCGCGAACCCCGCGACGGCCGCACCTTTGAGACCAAGGGCGAGGACCCGATTCTTGCGGGAAAGATTAACGCAGCACACATCTCCGCTATCCAGGCAGAGCACATTATCGGAGGTATCAAGCACTTCAGCTTCAACGACCAGGAGAGCGGCAGAACCACCGCCAACGCCGTAATTGATGAGCGCGGTGGACGCGAAAGCGACCTGCTGGCCTTCGAGATCGGCGTCAAGGACTCGAACGTTCAATCGGTAATGTGTTCTTACAACCTCACCAACGGTGTCTACGACTGCGAGAACAACCACCTGCTCAACGACATTCTCAAAGGCGATTGGGCATTCCCCGGCTTTGTGATGACCGACTGGTGGGCTGTAACCGACACCGTCGCCGGCCCCAACGCCGGGCTCGACCAGGAACAGCCCAACCGGCAGTACTTTTCTTCGCTGGGCGCAGCCGTTACTTCCGGCTCCGTTCCGCAATCGCGGCTCGACAACATGGTCCACCGCATCCTGCGCGCCATGTACCAGGTCGGCCTCTTCGACTATCCGCAGACCATCCAGCCCATCCCCGCCGAAGCCGACGCCAAGATCGCGCAGGAGATCGAAGAGACAGGCGCGGTTTTGCTCGAGAATTCAAACGGCCAATTGCCGCTGAATGCCAACACCATTCAGTCCATCGCCGTAATTGGCTCGCATGCCAACACATGGGTTCTCACCGGAGGCGGTTCAGCACAGGTCGATCCGGTTGGCGGAGGAATCACCGGTCCGCAACCCTGTCCGCCATGCTGGGCAACGGTCACCTGGGCCCCTTCGTCTCCAATGCAAGCCATTCAAGCATTGGCGCCCAATGCGCAGGTGCAATATGCCGATGGGTCAGACGCCAATGCCGCCGCCAACCTGGCTGCTTCGTCGCAAGCTGCCATCGTCTTTGTGAATAATTGGGGCAGTGAAGGCATGGATCAACCGACGCTCGGACTCACCGATTACGTCGACACCACGCCCATCAATCAGGACGCGCTCGTCTCTGCTGTCGCGGCCGCCAATCCCCACACCATCGTCGTGATCGAGAGCGACGGGCCCGTACTGATGCCTTGGCTCAGCCAAGTCTCGGCCGTCCTTGAAGCCTGGTTTCCCGGCCAAAATGGTGGACCGGCCATCGCCGATCTGCTTTTCGGCGTCGCCAATCCATCAGGCAAGCTGCCCATCACCTTTCCGGCAGCGGATTCGCAGTTGCCCCGGCCCGTCACGCCCCAGCCGCCCGACGGTGTAACGCCCTTCAACGTGAACTATACCGAAGGTTACAACGTCGGATACAAATGGTTCGATTCGCAGGGGCTCACGCCGCTCTTTCCTTTTGGCTTTGGGCTGTCGTACACCACTTTCACCTTCACCAACGCCAGCCTGGCCAACAACCTGTCGTCCACGTCGAGCCCCAACTTTCAAGTTGCGTTTGCGCTCACCAACACGGGAACTGTTGCGGGATCCGAAGTTGCCGAGGTCTATCTCGGCATGCCCGCTGCACTCAATGAGCCCCCGCGACGGCTCGTGGGATGGCAGAAAATCCCATTGCAGCCGGGAGCTTCACAATCCATCACCATCGAAGTCGACCAGAACGACTCTTCGCATCCGCTTTCGTACTGGGATACGGGCGGCAATGCATGGACGCTGGGAGCGGGAACGTACACCGTTTACCTCGGCGACCAGGATAACGTGGCCACGCTCACAACCGTGGGGACGTTTACTGTGGCACAGTGAAAGCGCTGCTGGTTTACATAAGGCCTGCGCGTCTCTCCTGTCACAGACTGGGAGCAATCGGCAAGCGTAGACTGCCTTCAAAGTCCGGTGAACGCAGTCTGGGGAAGGTTGGCTGTGATGGCCTCACCGTCGAAGGTCCCGTTGGGCAAAATCGAACAGCAAAATCGAGACGCTCGTTTTGCCATGCGGCTCTCATTGGTTATCGGCGTCATTATGCTCTTCGGCAAAGTGGCAGCGTATTTCATTACGGGATCTTCTGCCATCTTCTCCGATGCAGCGGAATCGGTCGTGCACGTTGTCGCAGTCGCCTTCGCTGTTTTCAGCCTCTGGCTGAGCACAAGGCCCGCCGTTCCCGAGTTCCACTATGGATTCGAGCGAATCACTTTTTTCTCCGCCGGTTTTGAAGGCGCAATGATCGTCCTCGCCGCCGGAAGCATCATCGTTACAACCACGCAAAAATGGAGACATGGTCTCACGCTCGATCGCCTTGGAAGCGGGGCGGTTCTCATCCTCGCCGCTGGAGTGCTGAACGCCTTGCTGGGCTGGTACCTGTTGCGGTTGAGTAAAAGAAATCATTCTTTAATTCTCGAGGCAGACAGTAAGCATGTCCTGACCGACAGTTGGACCAGCTTTGGCGTGGTTGCGGGCCTGAGGTTGGTCATGACGACCGGATGGAAGCCATTCGATCCGCTTGTTGCCTATGCCGTGGCGGTAAACATTCTGTGGTCGGGCGGCCGGCTCATGTGGCATTCCATGAAGGGATTGCTCGATTATTCCGATCCCGGGATCGGCCATGAGATACGCAACCGGCTCGACGTTATCTGCGATGAGCTGGGAGTGCAGTATCACGGAGTGCGCTTCCGCACCACCGGCTATCGGCAGATTATCGAGGTTCACCTCCTGTTCCCTCATTCGATGGCACTCGGCGATGCCCACCGGCTGGCGACAATGCTTGAAGAGCGCCTCACGATGGGTATGGACGTACCCGCGGAGGTTACCACTCACCTTGAATCTCTTGAAGATCATTCCGAGGTGCATCGCTTGCAGCACTACACGGGACGGCCGGACTAGAAGTCCGCTGTCAGGTTGGGAGCTCCGTTCACACCCGCTTGAAGAATCGGCTTTGAAGTAATACGCTGGCGTCTCTCGACTCCACTTGCTGCATCGGGAGTGCGGCGGAGAATTTGTACGTGCGCCCGCTGGCTGCGCCACGAACGGCGATCGGCGACGATTCAAGATAGTGGATCGCGACCTCTGTCGAGGCGTGGATGGGTGGGAATGGCATCGTCGGCGGAGGAATCGGGCGCGACGGAGACTGAGTCGCGACGGGAGTGTGGCGAGGAGGCTGGGGCGCGGAAGCTATAGATCTCCTCGTTTGGGTCTGGGCTGAAATGGGCCTGGCCGGAAAAGACGTCCGGCTGGTATTGGGCTGGCTGGTATTCGTAGAACTCTTCTTGAGCTCCATTCGCTTCTGTCCGCAGCACACTGTGGGTTCCTCCATGAGAAGACTGGCCGTCGGCTTGAAGGCCGGCGGATTGCTGGCTGACTCGCTCGAGCAGGCAGGCAGCGCCCGAGATGGCGAGCCATACCATGATCCAGTCGAGCCAATGGCGGGTGACGAAGAGCGCGGCCGGCGCGGCGATCCAGATGCTCAGGCAGTAAAAGCAATCCATCAGGCGTCCGGCAAAGCTCTGGCCCAGTAATGCGCGAAAGCGAACCACAATGTCTCCCGGGCCATCCTCGGCAGCCAGCAGGTGGGTAACCCGCCAGGTTGCGAGGACGGCCAGGACGAAACGCCAGGAGAGTTGAAGTACATCCATTTGTGGTCAGTCTTTCATTGGTTTGCGATCAAGCGCCGGTTTGTGCCGGCAGGTCGTTACAGATGCAGAATGGGACCGGGTAGTCGATCTCGTGGCGACCGTCGGCAAGGCTGGGACAGATTGAAGTGTCCCAGACCGAGAGCTGGATGATGAAGCCGCAGCACTCGCCGCGCTGGAGGACGAGATCGGCAAAAGCCGGGTTGGTGTTGCAGACAGCATCGAGCATCCTCAAGTCGATGAGCGCCAGGATGCCGTCAGAGGCTGGAGGGTAGGGGAAGGACGGAACGGCGGTGGGACAACGCGAGCCGGGCTGGCCGACGCGCGAAGTGCTGACATACGGGCCAGGCCACGGCGGAGCGCCCGGGCCGGGGATGGGGATGGAATGCCAGCTTCCGCCAGCCTTCATGATCGAAACGGAGTAACCGCCGTAGTTGTCGCTGGGGGCCGTAAGGTTGTGTTCCTCGATGAGCTCGTCGAAGGCGAGGCCATTGAGAGGCGCCGGCCACGGCACGCTGCAGTCGCCATTGGAAGGCGCGAAGCTGGAGATATCGATCGTGGTGCATATGGGGATGGTGCCGATGTTTGTGATGTGCCCCCAGATTTGCTTGTTGTCGAACCACACCTGGCGCAGGTTCTGGGTGATGGTGCCGCCGGTGTCTTCCACAGTGAGCAGAAGCGTATAGCGGCCGCTCTGACAGTTGGGCGACGCGAGAGGGGTCGAGTTCCAGGTGCCGGTGGGCGCCGCGCCGCACGGCACGGTAGGGGGCGGACAAGGATACGCGACCGGGAAGGGACCTTCAGGCACTTGCGTGCTCCAATAGTCGGCTTCAAGGGGGTCGGCGACCACGTCGCAAACCTCGTGTCCGGGGAGAGGAAACGGATCGAAGTATGACCATTCAAATTCGGTCCATTGACTGGTGAGCACGTTCTCGAATATGTAGTTGGTGCCAGCGTCGACCTGACAGGGCGTGTTGTAGTTGACCTGCCAGAACTGGGTCCAGGAGCCGGTAACGGTGGTGGTAAATCCCTGCTGGTAGCTGAGCGTGTAGCTCTTGATGGTGGTGCCTGAGCATCCACCCACCACAGCCGAGCCAAAGATGCGCAGCGCCGTGCCGAACGAGCGGATATTGCCGCTGCCGTCGATGAGTTGGGCGGTGGGGTCGAAAACCCCCGGAGGCGTGGCCGCATCGATGCCTTCGATACCGGTGATCCAGACCAGATTGCGCTGCAACTGGAAGTAGATCGTGGTGCAACAGGGAGCGACGGACTTGTCACTCGAGTACACGCAGAGCTGAATTTCAACCAGGCCTGGGCTTACCAGAGGGAAGGTGGAGAGATAACCGAGCAGGCCGCCGATAACCCCGCAGGAACCCTGCGTGGCTCCGCCCGGATAAACGATGCCCGACGATTGCCAGGGGCCAATGCCGCTCTGCCTCCACTCCAGAATGTAGTGGTCGCAGTCGAAACCGGTTGCGGTGCCCTCAATCTCCACGCCGCGGAAGATGCCGACGCTGGGAAACGATTCTTCGATGACGCACCCGGTGGGCTCGGTGAGCTCGCAGGAGAGCGGCCTGAAGCAGTTGGCAATACAGCGGAAGTAATAGACGAGGCACCAGACCACCTCGGTGAAGCTGCTCGCCCGGGCCAGGCAGCAGCCAAAGCAGAGAGAGCAGACTGACCAGCACCGGCAAAGCCAATAGGTGTTGTTGGCGGTGGCGCGGGCAAAGTTGGCATCGCCCACCAGCGCCTGTCCGGCTGCGGTGGTCATCAGCCGTTCGAAGATGGCGCAGGTGTCAAACTCGCCCGTCTCGCCGTTAATCTCGCCGTTGACAACTTCTTCCGGGATGCCGCCGGGATACTCGACGGTGGCGAGCTGATCGGTGAGATAGGGCTTCCACGCATTGGCGAGCGCATCCACCAGGGTCTTGTAGTCGGCCAGTTCGGCGGCCGTCGGCGGGTTAGAGACTGGCGTGCCAAGCACTTGCCTTACGCATAGCCAATAGCGGTAGGCGTAATAGGCCCAGGACCGGAAGGTGCGAGGGCCCCGGCAGACCAGCCACCCGAAGATGAAGCAACAGCGGATCTGCTCGAGACACAGGCGCCAGTTTTCAATAGAACCGATTGAGTCGCGATTCTTCTCAGGAATGAGGCGGAACGCGATATCGTCGGTGAGGAATTTGCCAAAGAGCGACTGGGCAGTAGCGAAGTCTGCATCAAAGTTGGCGGCGCTGGCGGCCTCCTGTTCGAGGCCTTTCAGGTCGCCGGCAAGCTTGAGTTGAGATTCAAGGATGGGCTGATACGCATCGAGAAGTGCGTTCAGGACGGTTTGAAAGTTGGGATCGTTGAACTCGGGGGGAGTAACTGGTGCGTTGGATCTGGCATTTTGATCGTTGTCTGACATAGAAATCTCCTTGCGGCTGGTGGCTTTCGGCGGGTCGCCTGACCCGGCAGGTAGCGGCTGGCAGGCAGAATTCGACGGCCGGAGACTGCCTGCAATGGCCGTGAGGGAGCACGGAGAATAGCCAGATGAGTCTGATCGACGGAAGGATGAAGAGGCCCAGCGAAGATGCGGCTCACACCGGCCAGCGTATGAAAGACCGGTCAAGAATAAGCATCATCCAAGCCATAGGTTGGTGTTCGTCCACAACCTTCCGCAGACCAGGCAAGGAATCTTGAAAAACCGCGCTCAAGTCGGGTGACTAAGAGCGGAAAGGCCCATGTAGCTATTATGCGCGGACTATCACCCCGGAACGGGAAAACAACAGTTCACTGTTCCAGCGGTGTATCGGGGAAAGTCCACAGGATGTTTCGCAGCGGGTGTGGACAAGTAACAGGGCCCAGAGGAGAATTCGTTTTTGTGTAATCCGGCACAACTATAGCCAACAGTTACGCTGAAGTCAACAGCTGCTTTGGTCCGCCAGACTTGGTGTAAAAGGGCCGTGAAAAGTCGGCTGGCGATGCTAATTCATTTTCTGAGTAGCTGTAGCCCGGAACCGGGTGACCGAGTCAACGCGACCACCAGGGAGCGGCGACTTTGGTAAGAACTGGAAAGGACACAGTAACTCAGAAAATGCCGTAAGCGCGATGCCGCTCATGCATCGAACCGCAATGAACAGCTTCTCGCGTGCGGGAGAGGCGGCGATTCATGGAAACATTTGAAGACGCGGAAAGTTTGGGTCAAGGTCCGCCGAACTGTGACGGAGCAAACCTGCCAATGGGCAGGATCACCGGACTCGATTGGGAAGAGGTTCATGAAAACCTTTTCATTTTCCACTGGACTCCCCATCCCCCCGGTGCGTAGAGTGTTTCCCGTAGCCATTTCATTCCTTCACTAGCGCCGTAGGAGCCCGCCTTGCAACTGACTTCAGTCGATTGGCTCATCATGCTGCTCTACTTCTTCTTTGTGCTGGGCATCGGCTTTGCCCTCAAGCGCTACATGAAGACGAGCAAGGACTTTTTCCAGGCCGGCCGCGCACTGCCCGCCTGGATATGCGGCCTGGCCTTCATCAGCGCCAACCTGGGCGCACAGGAAGTGATCGGCATGGGCGCCTCGGGCGCCAAGTACGGCCTCGAAACGGCACACTTCTACGGCATCGGCGCCATCCCCGCCATGATCTTTGTGGGCATTTTCAT
>JASHVU010000078.1 GCA_030044455.1 Acidobacteriaceae bacterium
TGCGCGGCATTGATGCGGCCTTCGAAAAATATGAGGCTCGGCAAAAACGTGGCCGCATGCGTCGCATCAACGGACTGGCGTGGTGCGCGCAGGCTGTCATGGAGGCCGCAGAACAGATGCGGGAGGCAGCGGCGGGATCGGCGCCGGCCAGCGCGGTGCCGTTTGAGACGGGCTTTGAACATGAGCGGGTGGCAGCACATCTTGATTCGGCAGCGGCAGCCCTCAAATCAGCCGAAGCCGCTGCACCCGATGCGTGCGCTGCGACGGCGGCGAGGTTGTGCGAACTCGCCTGCGAGGTGCGAGGGTCGGCAGACAGAAATCCGGATCTTGAATCACTGGAGCGCTCGCTGACTGTGCTTGAGGAGAAGCTGTTTGCCGCCCTGACCGCGGCGGCGCCTGAAGAATTGCTGGTCGCGCTGAAGGAGCATGCGGCTCGTGAACTTGCGCCCTATCGCAGCCGCATGGGTGTGGTGCAACTCAGGCAGGTGGAGCACCAGTTTGTGCAAAAACAGCTGCTGGTGCACTACAATTTGCCGCGGCTCAGTCTTTTCTACATGAGCCAGCAATGACACCAAACGACCCAAAACTGCCGACACCCCAACGACTCCTCACCATTGAGAAGCCGATTTATGGTGGTGCGTTTCTGGCACGCGACCAGGGGAAAGCCGTGTTTGTTCCGCTGACGCTCCCCGGCGAGCACGTACGCGCGCGCCTTGTTGAAGAAAAGCGCGGCCACGCCGTTGCCGAAGCCGATGAGATTGTTGCGGCGTCGGCTGATCGCATCGCGCCTGCCTGCCGGCATTTTGGCATGTGCGGGGGGTGCAACTACCAGCATGCTACGTATGAAGCGCAGCTGGGCTTCAAGCGGGCGATTGTGCGCGAGACACTCGCGCGCGCCAGAGTGGCTGCGCCCGAACGCATCGAAGCAATCGCAGGCAAGCCGTGGGGTTATCGCAACCGCATACGGCTGGCCCTGGATGCCAATGGCAATCCCGGCTTGAGAGGCAGGCGATCGCATGCCGTTGTGCCAATTACTGAGTGCCTTATCGCTGCGCCGTTGCTGGTGCGCGCGGCGCTTGCGATTGGCGCGCTCACTCGCGAATTGGCGCCGGACACGAGGCCGGCCGAGGTTTCACTTTTTTGCGATCGAGACGAGACGGCGTTGCTGGCGGGTTTTTCGTCGCCGGGTGCGGTGAGGTTTCCTCTCGAGCAGGTCTGCGGTGAACTTGCGGCCACGATACCGCAGCTTGCAGGCGCCGAATTTAGCATTGAGGGCCGCGAGGGCAGGCCGGGGAAGACGGTTGCACATTGGGGAGCGGCAACTCTGACCTACCAGGCCGCGGGATTTGGGTACCGCGTCGATCACGGCGCATTCTTCCAGGTCAATCGTTGGCTGGTCGATGAGTTCGTCGATTGCGTAACTGCGGGGCACTCGGGATCACTCGCGTGGGATCTTTTCGCCGGGGTGGGCCTCTTTGCGCGGAAGTTGGCTGGGAAGTTTAACCGCATCGTCGCCGTCGAATCCGCGCCTGCCGCCACGGCGGCGCTGGCACACAATCTGTCAGGCACGAGCGCGTCCGCGGTGAAGTCAACCACGCTCGAGTTCCTCCGCCGCGCATCGCGAAACCCGCTGCCCGACCTCATCGTCCTCGACCCGCCGCGCAGCGGGCTGGATGACGAGTCGGCAAAACTGTTGGCGAAGATCGCAGCACCTTCCGTGGTGTATGTGTCCTGCGACCCTGCAACACTGGCTCGCGACCTGCGCGCGCTGGTTGGGAGCGGCTACGCGATTGAGTCGCTCACGCTGGCCGATTTGTTTCCGCAGACCCTTCATTTGGAGACGATTGTGCGGCTGCATCGTTGATGTATCGGTCCCGCTCGTCTATCGACTCGTCTGCCCGGCATGCACGTAAGACTCCACTCCTGTTACCCTTAAGCACAACAAATCAATTGGGCCGCGATGCAGATGAAACACACCTCCGGGCAGACAGGCGCCGGCCTCGGCGCTGTGCCGCTATTCCACGCTGCGTGGTTGTTCGCCTGCGGCGTTGTTGTAGCCGGCCATCTAGGGCTCCGGCCGAGCCTGGTTCTCATCGCCATCGCGCTGATCGGAGGGCTGTGCGTACTTGCAAATCTCAGCGCGACCCGCATTGCTTGGGCGCCGCTGGCGACCATTTGGCTGCTGCTCGGTGTGTGGTGCGCGCTGATGCAGCCTCAGCCTGCACCGGCACCTGAGCTCGCCACGCTCTCTGACAATCTGCTGCGCACCGTTGAGGGCACAGTGATTGATACGGGCCCGCTGCGCAGCGAACTGGAACCGAACGCCGATGAAGCCACGACGCAATCGCCCGCGCAGCGGGTCGATCTGCGCGTTGCGACGGTCGAAGACGTAACAGACACAGTAGACCGTGAGATTCCTGTCAGCGGCGCAGTACGATTAACCGTGCGCTGGCCTTCGGACACCTCCGCTCAGGCGATTCAACCATTCAGTTGCGGAGAGCGCGTGAGCGCTGATGTACGCCTGGTGACGCCTGAGGTCTATCGCGACCCCGGCGTCTGGAGCCGCGCCGATTATCTGCTCGGCCAGGGAGTCACATCGACTGCACCGGTTCACATCGCCCGCATCACCCGGCTCGGCGCTGCTCGCCTGCCACTGTTCGCGTCACTTAGTTGCAGAACAGCAGGCTGGCAGCACACCACCACCTCGCGGTTGCTGGCTCTGCCGGCGGCCATGCGCAGCCTGCCGGCTCCGCTTCGGCTATCTGAGGATGACGCCATCATGTTGGCCGCAATGGTCGCCGGTGACCGCACCTATCTTACACACAATCTTCGCGTCGGATTCGAGCGCACTGGCTCCTTTCACATGCTGGTGGTCTCAGGCTTTCACCTGGCGATTGTTGCGGCATGCATATTCTTTGTGGCCAAGCGTCTGCGGCTGACCCGCGTGCCCGCAACGCTGATTACGATCGGCGCGTCGTTTGCGTACGCGCTCTTCACCGGTTTCGCTACACCGGTTCAGCGTTCGCTGCTGATGATCACGCTTTACCTACTGGGCCGGCTCTTATACCGCGAGAAGAGCCCGCTGAACACGATTGGATTCGCCGCGCTCTGCCTGCTCGCGGCCAGCCCGCGCAGCCTCTTCGATTCGAGCCTGCAGATGACGTTGCTCGCGGTTCTGGTGATCGCCGGCATCGCCGCGCCGCTATTGCAAAACACGCTCCATCCGTATCTTCAAGCCACGCGCAACCTCGAAATCACGGCGCTCGACGTGAAGCTGCCGCCAAGGGTGGCAACCATGCGCCATCTGCTGCGCTACATCCGCATTTTGTGTCCGATGGCCAGCCCCTTCATTACGCGGCGGGCGATTCCATGGGCGGTGCGCTTCGCGATCCGCGCCGGCGAGCTTGTGATTGTTTCGTGCATCGTGGAGCTTGCCATGGCCTTGCCCATGGCGGTGTATTTTCACCGCATCACGATCTTTGCTTTGCCCGTAAATATCGTCATCCTGCCGCTGCTGGCTGTGCTGATGCCAGCGGCGTTATTGACGATTCTGCTGCTGGCTGTGTGGCCCGCGGCCGCAACGGTCCCCGCAGTTGTGGTTGCGCTCGTGCTCCATTTCGCCGTGGGTCTGGTGCGACTGTTCGGAGGGTTGCGGTTTGGCGACCTGCGCGTGGCAACGCCGCTTGTGTGGCAGACTGCGGCCTTCTGCTTACTGCTCGCCGCGGCGATTGTTTTTGCGCGCGGCGCGCGATTCGAACGCCGCCTGGCATGGACTGCCATGCTGCTTGCGGCGCTGGTTGCCGTCGTACCGAGACCAATCGACCACCCGCATAACGCTCTGCTGGTTGAGGCCATCGATGTTGGGCAGGGTGACTCCATTCTGCTGATCACGCCTGATGGCAAGACTCTGCTGGTGGATGGCGGGGGCTTTGGAGGTGGTCCGCGCCAGGCTGCGCCGGACTTCGATCTCGGCGAGGAGGTTGTGTCGCCGGCACTGTGGGCGCGCGGCATCCGCCATCTGGATGCAGTTGCGCTCACCCACGGCCACTCCGACCACATGGGCGGCCTGCCCGCAGTTTTGCGCAACTTTCATCCCGATGAGTTCTGGGTGGGAAAGAACCCGCGATTCGCTGCCTACAACGCGCTTCTCGACGAAGCCACGAGCTTGCATACTCGCATCAGCAGCTTTCATTCGGGAGAGGTGTTTAACTTTGGTCCAGCCCGGGTGGAGGTGCTTGCGCCGTTCCCCGATTACGAGCCAGGCCCCTTACCAACCAATAATGACTCGCTGGTGATGCACGTAGCGTACCGCTCCACCTCAGTGATGCTGGAGGGAGACGCGGAGGCGCCCGTTGAACATGCCATGGTTGCCGAGCCGAATTTGGCCAGCACACTGCTCAAAGTGGGACACCATGGAAGCATTACCTCAACGCAGCCGGAGTTTTTGGCTCGCGTGTCGCCTCAGTGGGCCGTCATTTCGTGCGGACTCCACAACCGTTATGGCCACCCGCGGCAGGAAGTGCTTGAGGAATTGCAGGCCGCGCACGTTCACACCCTGCGTACCGATACGCACGGAGTGTCCTGTTTCCTGCTGGATGGAACGGGACTGATCCCGGACTTCAGCTGTACGGCGAGGTAGTCGCGCAACGTTAATTGTGAGCGGACTTAACTGACGCGGGGCGAGCCACAGCCATGGCCTGGTCGATGGTCTGGTAGAGATCGTGGTCGGGATCGCGCGATTCAAAATAACGCGGGCCGTTGACGGTATTTACGATGATAAAGATGGTTGGCGTTTTGACGATTCCAACCTGCTTGCCCAGCGCCACGTCGGCCTGCACCTCATCCATTAGCTTGTTCTGCGGGTCCATCGAGAAGGGCAGGCTGATCTTGCAGTACTGTGCGAATTTTGAAGTGAACCGGTCAAGATCGTTGCGCGTCTCGATGTACTGCTGATTGGCGAAAACCTGGTCGCGGTATTGGTCGCCGAGCCCTTTCACCTGGGTGTCAAACCAGCGGGCATTGACGGCGGCCTGCAGCGACCAGACGTGCCCAGGGACAATGAAATCGTGGCGTAACCAGGGAATCTTGTACTGCGCCGCGGCCTGCTTGAGCAGAGGATTGGCGTGGGCACATGCGGGGCACTCGAGATCGGCGAATTCAAAAATGGCGATGCGAATGCCCGGCGGCGGCCTCAGCGGGGAGGCATCGAGAACGTGTGTAAACGCCGGCGGCCCGAACTGGGCGGCCGAGAAGACGGGCGCAACCAGAACGATTGCCGCGGCCAGAGCCAAAGAACGGATTTGGCCACTACGGTTCAGAAGACGGAAACCCATCGAATTCCACATGGAGGTTAGACGCGCTTCTCCCGCGCGAGGTTTGGAGCCGGGAATTGAAGGCGCAACAGACGAGCCGCTGCTTAAAATCAGCGCTGCGTTTCAGCCAGCGCAGCATCGATGAGCTGAAACAGCTTGGTGCGGTCCACGACTTCGACAAACGGAGCCGCATGCGAAGCGTCGGTCACCACCCAGATGGT
Source organism: Acidobacteriaceae bacterium (assembly GCA_030044455.1). Lineage (GTDB taxonomy): Bacteria > Acidobacteriota > Terriglobia > Terriglobales > Acidobacteriaceae > Telmatobacter. The sequence continues at coordinate 5,534 of JASHVU010000078.1, forward strand.
GGGTGTGTGCTCGATACCGACTCTCTGGCCCAGCGCATAATCGGCCTTCACTTCCGCAGCGAGTCTTCCCATGGGATCGAGGGCGAAGGGCAGTGCGACTTTGTGTTCCTCGGCGAATTGCTGCGTGAATTTAGCCAGATCCGAGAGGGTTTCAATCTGCGGCTGACTGGCAAAGATGAAATTCCGGTAGTCGTCGCCCATGCGCTTGCTCTTGGTGTCAAAGAAGCGCGCGTTCACAGCAGCCTGAAAGCTCCAGGCATGAAAGGGCAGCGGAAAGTCGTGCCTTACCCAGGGAATCTTGTACTTCTCTGCGGCTTCCATCATCAGGGGATTAGCGCGGGCGCAGTCAGGACACTCAAGGTCTTCAAACTCCACGAGGGCCACATGACTGCCCGGCGGCGGCTTAAGCGCAGCGGGATCGTTGACTCTTGTGGTGGCCGGAGCGCCAAACTGTGCGCATGCGCCGGTGGCCGCAGCGGCCAGCAGCAGGAATGATAAGAGGCCGAGAGCGAAGCCGGCGTGGAGAAGATGCCTTCGGCAGAAAGAAGCAAAAACACTGGGCATATCGGTTTTTGAGCCCCCCTTGAACTCATTGTAACGGCCAGAATTGGGCCAGGATACCGCTGCCGACGGTGAAGACCGGGGTCGCATTTCGACGTAACGCCCAGGTGGCTATTCGCGTTCGCGGCGACGGGCAGCTATCCACTTGCGCCATCTATAGTCTGCGTAAAACGAGCCGGCGATGATCGCGATCACTACGATGGCGAGGATGAGCTTCATAGACTTTCTTCAGCGGGATTTACCGCATTCAACCAGCCGGTACATCAGGTGTGCCATCGAACTCCGGTCGGCGAGGGCAGTCGACGATGAACAACCGTCCGTCGGTCAATGCCTTCACCGAGTGCCTCGCGCTCGACGGCACAATCACTGCGACTCCGGGGCGCGCAATGTTGACTACTCCCTCAATTGTGATTTCCAGTTCGCCTTCGAGGACCTCATACACTTCCTCCTGCGGATGGAAGTGCTCGTGGATTGAGGCGTCGCGCAGAAACCGGTAGTGCGCCACGGTCATTTGTTCGGTATGGAAATAGCGGCCGAACCAGCCGGGCAGCCGTTCAATTTCATTCAAATCGTCAATGCGAACAATAGTCATTTCGGCAGTCTGTGCACGCGTTGGAATGTTGGCCAGAGCCGATAAAGCAGGCAGGATTCATCCTACGCCCTTCCGGCCCCGGCAGCTTCCGAACTGCGTACTAACGGCCGATGACGATAACGGTGAAACTGCCGGGTAGCACTGGCGGGCGAGGCCGCGGATTGTCGGCCGAAGGCGCGGGGCGAGGGCCGAATTCGGCGGTCACCGTGTACACTCGGTCGGTAGTTGGGTCGTAAGCCATGGTACGCGCGCCCTTTTCCGTGGACAGGCTCTCGATGGTCGGGTAGCCGGGGACGGAGGCGTCTACAACTGAGAGAATCCCGTCGCCGCTGGTGGCGAAGGCCAGATGATGAGCATCGCTGAAGCCTGCCGCGTCAGGTCCGTCACCGATGGAGGGGTTGGTTACTACCTTACCGGTATTGGTGTCGATGACGGACATCTTGTTGCCGTCGCACACGGGAAACAGGTGCTGTCCGGCAGCATCGATTCCCAGACCTGATGGAGACTCACAGCCGGCAGGCCAGGTTGCGGTGATGGTTTTCGTGCGGGCATCGATACGAATCACCTCGCTTTTGTCTTCGAGATTGTCATAGACGGTGCCCTGACCGTCGACGGCAGGGGCTTCGGGCTTGCCGGGGAGCGGGACGGTGGCAACCACTTTATGGGTAGCCGCGTCGATCACCGTAGCGGTACGGCCATGGCCATCGAATGCCCAAACAGTGTTCGTGGCCGGCTCAAAGATGATGCCGTCAGGCCCGCTGCCGCCGGGAATGGACTCAACCGTCGCCAGCGTCGACCGATCGAAGAGAATCACGGCATTTCCATCGCCGTCGGTGATGTAGCCGAATCTTCCAGAAGGATCGAGCGCGATGCCATGGGTGCGGTGCATACCCCCGATGGTGCCCACCAGTTTGCCGGTAGTTGTATCAACCACTTCAACCCGATCGGCACGGGCAATGTAGAGCCGGTGAGCAGGGCCGTCGGCGGTCACGTAATCCCAGCCGCCGTCGCCGCCAATCCGCCAGCGGGCGACTACGTGATAGGGTTGCGGGTCGGCAGCCTGGGCAGGAACCTGGGCAAGGCCGGCGAAGAGGAATGCTGCGGAAATTAGCATTGCCAATCGGCGGATGGCACTCTCAATACGCATAGAGGACTCCATGGGGCGGGCAGAGTTAAGCTTCTTGCTTCGATTGTACGAACGCGTACAGGTGGTCATGGCGTACATGTCCGCATACCTTATGCAGTTTGCCATACGAGGCTGAAGGCAAGCTGAATGGTTGGTCAGCATTGTTACAAATAGATTGCTGCAAACGGCTCCCCGGCAGGTAAGAGGGGTCCACCTCGCCCTTGCCGATTGCCAAATTTGGTCCCGACCGCGAGGGACGGGCGATCGATGCATTACCCTCATATGAGCGGGCGGTTGCCGCACAGGGGAAGAAGATTGCGCATCGTTCTGTCGAACATTGGCACCTTTGGCGACACCAACCCGTTGATCGCGATTGCGCTTGAGTTGAAGCGCCGCGGCCATGCGCCGGTCATGGCGCTTCCCGAAGTATACCGGCCCAGGATTGAGCCGCTCGGCCTCGAATTCCACTCCCTGAGGCCCGACATCGATCCCAAGAACACCATGCTCGTGGAGATGATCTACGACGTGAACAAGGGAACCGAAACGGGGCTGCGCAAATTCCTCTTTCCGGTATTGCGCGAATCCTACGCCGACCTGTTGGATGCAGCCACCAAGCCAGTGCGCGCCGACCTCATGCTGCTGGGCGAGCTCAACTACGCCGGGCCAATCGTCGCCGAGGCCACCGGGATTCCCTGGGCTAGTTATGTACTCGCGCCATTTTCATTTTTCTCGGCTTTCGATCCGCCGGTGCTGCCACCGTATCCCCGGCTTGCGCGCGCCGATAAGGCGCCCGGCATGGGCCGCGCTATGCGACGTTTGGCGCGGTTTGTGACGCGAAAATGGCCTGAGCCCATCTGGGAGCTGCGCCGCGAACTGGGGCTGAGCAGAGGCCCCAACCCGATCTTCGACGCCAAGCACTCGCCTGACCTTGTACTGGCTCTGTTTTCGCGCGTGCTTGGCGTAGAGCAAAAAGACTGGCCGCCGAACGTGCTCATCAGCGGATTCTGCTTTTACGACGCCAACGCCGGCAATTCAGCGCTTGAACCCGAATTGGAAGAATTTCTGAACGCAGGCGAGCCCCCGATCGTTTTTACGCTGGGCTCGGCTGCGGTTCTGGCTGCGGGCCAGTTCTACGAGATTTCGGCACAAGCTGCCAAAATGCTCGGCACGCGCGCAGTGCTGCTCATCGGCGACGATCCGCGCAATCGCCCCGCGCAGCCTCTCCCCGATTCGATTTGCGTTGCGCAGTACGCGCCTTACTCCGTGCTCTTTCCTCGCGTTGAGCTGGTAGTGCACCAGGGAGGCGTGGGTACTACCGCACAATGCTTAAGCGCAGGACGGCCGATGCTGATTATGCCTTATTCGCACGACCAGCCCGATAATGCGCGGCGAGTGCAACGACTGGGCGCGGCGCGCGCAATTTTGCGCTCCCGCTATACGGCAAAACGCGTGGCCAGAGCGTTGCGCGCGATGCAGGCAGAACCGGAATATGAGGAAGAAGCGCAGAAGGCCGCGCGAGAGATTGCCGGCGAAAACGGCGTATCCACCGCATGCAACGCGCTTGAAGATCTCTATCAGCGCAAGATTACCCTACGATAGACGTCGACCGATAAGATTCGTTTCCGCATTCGACTTCAGCCGATTCCACGATATAAAACTTTCCAGCCTGGCCGTTCGATCGAGCGCTAACCCGGTTCTCCAATTGGTGTAGCGCGGAATCAATACCCTTCAGTGGCGTTTTCCTCAAGAAAACGCCACATCGCACGCCCCTTGAGGCTCCAAAGTAATTGGAGAATGCCGTAATCAACACTTCTCACGTGACTTGTATCTGACCAGGTAAGTGATTTCAGAAAAAGAGTAGGAAAGGCCGTCATTCTATTGCATAATGCTGCCTTCTCAACCAGAATCCGGCCTCGAAAAGCATCGGCTCGCCGCAACAAACCCTCTCCTCCACGCGTAATCAAGCACCTGTGAGAAATGGGGCTAACACCCACTTGTAGTTTTTCGTCTCACACACAACAGATCGAGCAACTACTCCCCCTACATGCAAAAGTTGCAGGCCACGCCTAATTTATTTCAGGAGAGAGTCGACATGAAGATCCGAAACAGCTTGATGATTTCCCTTTCCTCCGCTTGCCTCATCCTCGTCGGTACACAACCAAGTGGTGCGCAAGATAGTGGCGCAGGTATTGATTCCACGGCTGCCGTCAGCCACGTAACCGCCGGATTGGTGCCGGCCGAGGTGGAACTGAATAACACCCTCGATGCTCGCAAAGACCAGCCTGGCGCAGCGTTCGAAGCCACGCTCAAGTCGACTGTGCATTTGAAGGACGGAACCGAATTGCCCAAGGGAGCTGTACTCGAGGGCAAGGTCGCTGCCGCCGACGCGAATAGCAAGGGCGGGTCGCAGCTTTCGCTCGTCTTTACCGATGCCAAGCTGAAAGGTGGCAAAGTGATTCCCATTCAGGCCACCATCGTGGGACTCGCCGATCCGATTGTCGTCACCGATTCCAACTCCGCATACGACGGTCCGGCTGCGTGGAATGGCAACTCAACGCAGATTGACTTGACCGGCGCGCTCAACAATGTTGACCTGCACAGCACCATTGGCGGTGAGAACTCGGGCACGCTGGTTTCGCCGGGCAAAGGCAGCTTGAAATTGAGTTCCGGCATCCGCTTGTCGCTGGCTTTGGGCGAGAAAAGCGCAAACTGAGATTCATGAGGCCCCGGCGCAGCCAGCCGGGGCACTTCTCTGTGCCAGCCGTCTCTGCTGCTGACGGAATGGCGAACGAACGTTACCACCATCGGCAGGCAAGCTCCGATGGATGAGTGTGATAGCAACTAATTCTCCACGCCCCGCCCCTCCAGCGAGCGGGTGTGATCGCTTGCGAACATTGCCAGCTCGTCAACTCGCACCCAATGCGATTCGGTTGAAACGCGATCGCCCACGCCACGGCGCGGTGTAGTAAACCCCGATCGTTTTGCACCTTTTACACTTCTTCCACTCGCTCTCTCATATTTTCTCCTGGTGAAAACGCGTTTTCGCGTTGTCCCTTCTACTTCCTGTGCCATCTCGTCTAAACATGTATATCGGCTACCCTGAGCAGGCTTCGCTCAGGGCGCAATCAATTCTCAATCCGAGGAGATTACATTGATGAAACTTGCAAACAGATTGTTTCTTTCGCTCGCAGCGGCATTATTGGTTTGTCTTGTCCCGCAATTTTCGAGCGCCCAGAACATGAAAACGAATTCGAGCGAACCGCCTTCAGCAAGTTCGAACTTGAACTCCAGTAGTCAGTTGTCAGAAGCACGTGAAGCAGCTCAACAAATGGTGCCCGCAGAGGTCGATCTTACCCGGACGCTGGACGCCCGAAAGGATCAGGCGGGCTCGACGTTTGAAGCGCGGCTCCAAGGGTCCGTGCATCTGAAGAATGGAACCGAACTGCCAAACGGCACTACGCTTGTGGGGAAAATAGCAGCCGATCAGATGAAGAACGGCTCCTCTCACCTGGCCCTGCGCTTCACCGAAGCAAAACTGAAAGACGGCAAAACCATCCCGATTGAGGCCACGATCGTGGGTATTAGCGGGCCCTCGGAATCGACGGATGCCTACTCAAGTTACGACGGCCCGCTTCCGTGGAATGGCAGTTCAACGCAATACGATAACGTTGGCGTGATGTCGCACGTGGATCTGCATAGCAGAATCGGAGGCGAGAATTCGGGCACGCTGGTAGCGACCGGTAAGAGCGATATGAAGTTGAGCACTGGCAGTCGCATGTCACTGGCGCTGGGTGAAAGTAGCTCAAACTAACTACGGTAGAACGCTATCCAAAATAGGCACTGGATACGTCAATCCAAATTCCACGCGAGTGACAATCTGCAGACGGCGCAATGCTGCCTGAGTGTTGTCACTCGCTTTCATCAGCATTTCACTCCAGCCTGAGCAAGGCACTTCTTCAAGCCCGCCATGCTCACGCGGCTTGATGCCTCTGGTGTGCCCGCGCCGCGCCAGTGTGTTTCAAGGCTGACAGCGTGGTGATAACCATCGCGCTCGAAGGCACGGAACTGCCCGACCCAATCGATGATTCCGCCGCCCACCGGCGCCCAATCGAATCCGCCTCCCGGTTTACGAATCGTGTCTTTGCAATGGCAATGACCGATACGATTCTTGGGCAGCAGGTCGTAGTCGTTGGGGTACGGAATGTCGCCGGCAAACGTCGCCGAGTTGCCGGGGTCCCAGTTGAGCATGAAGTTCGGCTCTTGAATCTGGC
>JASHVU010000737.1 GCA_030044455.1 Acidobacteriaceae bacterium
ATTGAGGCGAAGCGACTGCCAATGGTCGCCGTCGTCGAAGGAGACATAAACCTGGTTCTCAGAGCCGGCATAAAGGAGTCCTTTACGCTTGGGATCTTCGCGAATGGCGCTGGTGGCGGCGCCATCCGGAATGCCGTTGTCAATCTCGGTCCAGGTTTTGCCGCCGTCGTGCGTGCGGAACAAATGCGGGTGCATATCGTCGAGACGCATCGTGTTTACGGCCGCGTAAGCGGTCTGCTCATCGAAATGGCCGGCGTCCATGTTGAAGACCTTCCAAAAGGGCTTCAACTCCGGAGGCGTGACATTGTTCCAATGCGCGCCGGCATCGGTTGTGGTCCAGATCAAGCCATCGTCTGTTCCGGCCCAGATACGGTTGCCGTCAAGCGGCGAAAGACCGAGGGCGTAAATGACGCCGCGGCGCGTGACTTTCGCAGCAGGCGAGTCTTTGTACGAATCAACGACTGAAGGGAGGTCCCAGGTTTCGCGGGTGAGGTCGGGACTGACTTCCTTCCAATTCTTGCCGCCATCTTCAGTGAGCCAGAGCGTGTTGGTGGCGAAGTAAAGCTTGTGCGGATCGACGGGCGAGAACTCGAGCGGCTCAGTGCGCAGAGCGCGATAGCCGCGCAACGGTTTGGGCTCGACATCCTGAATCTGGCCAGTGCGGCGATCGTAACGTGTAACTTTGCCTCCGTAGACGATGTCGGGATCGAGCGGGTCAGGCGCCGCGTAGCCATACTCTTCGATGCCGGCGGGATGCCAGTCGTGGAAGGTGATGCGGCCATCGTCACTGCGGCTTGAGACGCAGGCCGAGCCGGAGTCCTGCTGCCCGCCACAGACGCGATAGGGAAACGCATTGTCCGCGGTCGCGTGATACATCTGCGCAGTGGCCTGGTTGAACCATTGCGTCCACGTTTCGCCGCCGTTCTCAGAAATAATCACTCCCTGATCGCTGGCCAAGGCGATGATTTTTGTGTTGTTGGGATTCACGAAAACATTCTGGTAGTCGTCTCCACCGGGTGAACCCCGAAACGCGGTCCACGTTTTTCCGGCATCGGTGGACTTCCAAGTGACAATGCTTGCTACATAGATTGTGTCGGGGTCTTTGGGGTCGACCAGCGGGACAGGAACATCGCCGCCGCCGATGCGCTCTTCAGGCCGCGTATCGTCGACCGGAGCATGCACCCAGTGGTCGCCTCCATCATCGGACCGGTAGAGGCCGACGGGGCCATGCAGCGGAGCGATGGCGCCGTAGATGCGACGCGGGTCGGTTGGGGATATGGTCAAATTCACCTGCATAATGTCGTCGGGCAGACCGTTGCCGGTTAGCTTGGTCCATGTATCGCCGCCATCCGTTGAGCGATAGAGCCCGCCATCCGCGCCGCCGAACGAGCCGTTTTCCCACGGCGCCTCCTGCCGCTGCCACATGCCTGCGAAGACGATTCTGGGATTCTGGGGATCGATCTGGACCTCGGATGCGCCGGTGCGATCGTTGGTATAAAGGACGCGCTGGAAGGTTTTTCCGCCATCAAGCGTGCGATAGAGGCCGCGCTCTTCATTCGGCCCGAAGGGATGTCCTTCTACCGCGACGAATACGCGATTGGGATCTTTAGGGTCGATGGCGAGCTGGCCGATCTGTTGGCCATCGCGAAGACCTTCGAGGTGCATCCAAGTTTTTCCGGCGTCAGCAGACTTGTAGACTCCGTCGCCGGTGGAGAGATCGGGTCGCTGCAGACCTTCACCGCTGCCCACATACACAATGTCAGGATTGCTGATCGACACCGCGATGGCGCCGATGGAACCGGTGGGCTGGTCATCCCAAATGCTGTGCCAGGTGGCGCCGGCATCGGTGGTCTTCCAAACTCCTCCGTTGACCGCGCCCAGATAAAACGTGGCGGGCTCGCTCGGCACTCCCGCCAGAGCGCGTGTGCGTCCGGCGCGCAAGGGTCCGATTTCGCGCCAGTGCATATCGGAAAATAACTGCGGATCAACCTGTGCGGATGCGGAGATTGCGACCATCAATACCGATGCAGCGATGAGAAATATGCGGCTCTTCATAGTTTTCCTTATCAAAGGAGCTTGCGCGAAGGGTAAAGCGGGAACCTTCGGAAACGAGTTGATTGAACAAAACGACCAGTGAAGCGCGCCCGTCGCCCTGCTGCGTACGAGCGCCTCCACTTCGACTCAAAGCCGAACCGGCAGCTACTGAGCGCAACCGATCGAAGACACCTGCGTTTCTATCGGCAGATTCAGCGGATTCTGTTTTGCGAGTCCTTCGTTCAGTTGCTTCCAGAGAGCCAGTACATTGGTCAGCGCGCTGCATTGTTCTTCGACCGCCTGCAACTGCGGGGCCGAGGGCCGCTCATCGGCCGACTCAATGCCGAACAACAGGCGCCCCAGGTCGCGATTTACGGGCCCCAGCCCCGGCGACTCATGCGTGCCCTCTGAAACCGCCTTGATTTGCTTGTCGAGATCAGCGGTCTCGGCCTCCAGGTTTCCTTTCTTCTTGAAATCGTCAAACGCGTCCATCAGTGCTTCGAGCTTTTTGTATTCGGCGTAGGAGACATCCATTCCTTTTGCAACCCGCCGGGCCAAGGCTGCCTGATCTGCCAGATCTTCCTCCGACGCGTGGACTCGAGGGTCGAGCTTGACGGTGAGCGGTTGCTTGTACACTTGTCCATCAACGGTGAGCTCGACACTATATTCACCCGGCACTACCAATGGACCCTGCGGCTGCTCCCGTGGCGTTTCATGCGGAATAGCATGGTCGGCCAGCGTGTACTCGGTGTACTGCAGGATCGGGCCGTAGTACGAAGCCGGCAGAGCCTTCGGCGAGTCGCAACGCAAGTCCCACACAAAGCGGTGCAGCCCCGCGCTCGGGTCAACTGACTTTGTCGTGCCGAACCAGTATTCGGGCACATTCGGCGGGGGCAGTTTGGGTTCACTCATGCTGTTTGTGTATCTGCGCACTATGTTCCCGTTCGCATCGCGAATGGTAATCTCCACTGCGCTGGAATGCCCTGTCTTTAAGTAGTAGTCAATCAAGACGCCATCGGGTGGATTCTTCGCGCTCGGTGTTTCAATCGGGAGCGGTGTGTCTTCCCAGTTGTCCCAGCGAACCCGCATCGCCGCTACAGGCGGCAACAGACTCGCCGACTGGGCGAGCAAATCCGGCGTGAGATCGCGGATCGGCGCGATGTCATCGAGAATCCAGAGTCCGCGCCCATACGTCGATATGGCGAGATCGTCTCCGTGCACATCGATGTCGGTGACTGAAGATGCCGGCAGGTTCAAGGTGAGCGGATGCCAGTGGTCGCCGTCGTCAAACGATACATAAACAGTCGTGATTGTTCCCGCATAGAGAAGTCCCTTGCGCACCGGGTCTTCGCGCACCACAAGAACGCTTTCCTCCGGCGGCAGGCCCGTAACAATCGATTGCCACGTTGCTCCGAAGTCGCGGGTGCGCAGAATCTGTGCGGGCACCGACTGGCGGCTTGTTCCCACAGTCAAAAGCGCCTCGCCGGCATCGAAGTGCGACGGCTCAACGTAGAGAATCTGCGACGGATCAGTGATGCCGGCCGGCGTCACCTTTTGCCAATGTGCGCCGCCGTCGCGTGTGAGTTGCACAAGCCGGTTGGTAGTCGACGCCCACATCACATTCGCGTCGAGAGGCGAAATTGCCAGCGCCTCAATCGCAGGGGGCCTTGGCGCACCCGGCACGGGCTTCGCTTCAGCCGGGGCCTTCCACTCCGTGAGATCGGGGCTGATCGCATCCCAGGTCTTGCCATCGTCCGTCGTCTTCATCACATACTGCGTGCCGAAGTAAAGAGTATGCGGATCGTGCGGTGAGAAAAACAGCGGCGGCATCTGGGCTGCGCGATATTTCGTTCCCTTTTCGAAGACGGTCGCAATCTGTCCCGTATTGCTGTCGTAGCGGACAACCGAGCCGTACCATCCGCCCGAATAGATCCAATTCGGGTGCAGCGGGTCAGGCGCAATGTAGCAATACTCAAATCCGCCCACCGAAGTATCGTCGTGCCCGGTAATTTCCCCGTTATCGCTGCGGCTGGGCACTGATTGAGTACCACTGTCCTGTTGTGCAGCGTAGGTGCGATAGGGAAACTGGTTGTCGGTGGAGATGTGGTAGTACTGGCCGGTTGGCTGGTTATACCAGGTGCTCCATGTCTTGCCCGCGTCCACGCTCAGAATGGCTCCCTGGTCCACTCCGAGAAGCATCCGGCGCGGATTGGTGGGATCGATCCAGAGCACGTGAAAATCGTCGCCCGACGGCGCTCCCACAAACGCCTCAAAGGTGTGGCCTCCATCCGTCGAGCGATAGAGCGAGGTCTGTGCCAAGTAGAGAATGTCGGGGTTTTTGGTGTCGACAAAAATCCTGCTGAAAT
>JASHVU010000738.1 GCA_030044455.1 Acidobacteriaceae bacterium
AATTCGAGACAAGTGCGCCGCGTTGCTTCCTCGCGAGAGAGGCCTGACTGAATGTATTTCTCAATCTGGTGCTCAAGATGGAATCGCAACTCGTCATCAAGTTCAGCCTCGACGAAATTGCGGCGGAACAGAGCGCGGAAACGAATGAACAGATCGCTGAGCATGACGCCTCCTAAGCCGTTCCCAACACTTGGGCTAGGGCCGCGGCTAGTTTCTCCCAAGCATCCTTTTCCGCTTCGAGCTGTCGATGTCCGGCTTTCGTGAGATGGCAGTATTTCGCGCGCCGGTTACTGTCTGATGTTCCCCAGTGCGCCTTGATCCAACCTCGGCGTTCCAAACGGTGCAGGGCAGGATAAAGCGACCAATGCTGTATCTGAAGAACATCACTAGACATCTGCTGAACGCGCTCCCAAACGGCCCAACCATGTTGAGGACCAAGCGCGAGCGTTCGCAAGATAAGGAGGTCGAGAGCACCTTGCGGAAGGGGTATCCGCTGCGCTGGCATGTGTTCCCCTTTCGCTTCTACACGGAACAATACTCCTCTTCTTGTCGAAGTGCAAGGGGTAGCTTCGTTCAACGAGTGGAGCAATCGTCGGAATGTTTGAGGAAGGGTCTTGCAATCCTAGTTGAGTGGTAAATCGCCGAATCACTCGTCGAACTATAAACAGGATCTTGGGCGGTTTACCGCTCCAAACCGTCAGTTACTTTTCTATAAGTTCCGGGTTGGCGACAACCGCCCGGAATGCCTAGTTCGTGTTGTCACTCTTCAGTGATCACAGTTTCGGTCGGATTATATACGACGAAGATCGTTGACATACGATAATGATCGTAGTAACATGCATTCCATGGCCAAGTCGACTAAGCCTTTCGGCAATGCTCCGCTGCCCACAGAGGCTGAGCTCGCAATATTGCAAATCCTCTGGAAGCTGGGCCCAAGCACGGTCCGCGAAGTTCATACTGCCTTGCAAAGCCGCCGAACCGGCTACACCACCGCCCTCAAGCAGATGCAGGTGATGACCGAAAAAGGCCTCCTCACGAGGAGCGAACGCTACCGGTCACACGTGTATGAGGCGCGCATCCCACAAGAGCAGACGCAATTGCTGCTCACGCGGAATCTGCTGCAACGCGCATTCGATGGCTCGGCGAAAGACCTCGTACTCGGCGCGCTGAGCGCGCAGCCGGTCTCAGCTTCAGAGTTAGCAGAGATCAGAAAAATGCTGGACAGATTTGAAAAGAGGAATTCATGACCACTGTCGCACAACTCTCCGCGCTGCCAATGGTGCACGCTCTCGGTTGGACGCTTCTGCACTTCTGCTGGCAGGGGATGATTGTCGCAGTCCTGCTGGCTTCAATTCTGAATCTTCTTCCGTCGCGGGCCTCGAAGTTGCGTTATGCCGTCGCCTGCGCCGCTTTGGCGTGCCTGGTTGCGCTACCATTGATCACCTTCGTTGTGCTGTCGCACGAGCAACCGGCGCCTCGGCAGATTATCTTCGGCGTCCCGGCCGAGACTTCTGGAATCGCTTTGAATTCAGGCCTGGCCCAATCTGCTGAGCCGTGGAGTGTGCGCTGCGAAACGGCCCTGAACGATTGGCTTCCGTTCGTGGTTGGTATTTGGTTAGCGGGTGTGCTCATCTTTCTTTGCCGGCTCAATCTCGGTCTGATGGCGACAGGAAGATGGAAATCAACCGGCGTAGAGCCCGCAGGGACGGAACTCGAAGAGATGATGCAGGCACTTCGCATGCGGCTCGGGATCGACCGAGCCGTGAAGCTGCTGAACTCTGCCCGCGTACACTCGCCCACCGGCATCGGCTGGGTGCGCCCGGCCATTCTGCTCCCGCTGGGCTGTTTGACTGGCCTGTCGCAGATACAGATCGAAGCCATCTTTGCTCATGAGCTGGCCCACATCCGCCGCCACGATTACCTCGTGAACCTGCTGCAATCGGTGATGGAGACCGTGCTGTTTTATCACCCAGCCGTTTGGTGGATATCAACCAAGGTTCGGCGCGAACGCGAGCACTGCTGCGACGACCTTGCTGTCGCGATTACCGGCGACCGGCTTTCCTACGCTACGGCGCTGAGTTGTCTGGAAGAAAAACGCGGCGGCCCGGCGCCGGCCGGAGCGTTTGCCGCAACCGGAGGAGTACTGAAGATGAGAATCGCACGTTTGCTGGGATTAAACGAAGCTCCAACGTTCCCGCGCACGACAGCCGTCATCCTGCTGGCCCTCGCCGGCACGGCCGCCGGAGTGATCGCTCACGGAGCCGCCCGCGCGCAGTCGGCGGCATTTGAGCAGGACTCTGAGTCAAACCGGGTGGCATCCGACAAAATGGCCGGCCCTTACGTGAGATGGCTGAACCAAGAAGTTCGCTGGATCATCACTCCCGAAGAAAGAAACGAGTTTCTCAGGCTGACCAGCAACCAGGAGCGCGACGAGTTCATCGAGCAGTTCTGGGACAGGCGCAACCCAAGCCCGGGCGGTCAACAGAACGTATTCAGGCAGGAGCATTATCGGCGCATCGCTTATGCAAATGTGCACTTCTCTGCCAGCGGAGAAGCTGGATGGGAATCGGACCGCGGTCACGTCTACATCGTTTTTGGGCCGCCTGATTCCATCGACTCCCATCCGGCGGGCGGGATCGATGCAACCAAGCCACTGGAGGTCTGGCACTACCGGTCCATTCGGATTCAAGAGCCGTCAGCAAAGGATCCGGACGGGTCTGGCTACACGGCGCAAACGGTGGTCAAGGACGATTTCGATTTCCGGTTCGTCGACGACTGCGGCTGCGGACGATATCAACTTCGATCGGCATGGCCTTCCGCGACGGCTCGGAACAACGCGCCCGCTGATTCCGGAAGCGTACGGCCGGTTTCCGAAGTCCACACTGGTACTTCTTCCAAGGGTAATAACGCTCGCGCTGATCTCTCCTGCACGTACTACGATGCGCACGATCATGGGTCCGAAGGGACATGTGCAACGCGCCAAAGCCACGAAGGTACTTACTACTGCGTGAACAACGACAATCGGGAGCAGTTCGAACAGCAAATCGGTTGTGAGTGGAAGGTGAATCGAGCCAGATCGCTGAAACAAATGGTCCCTGAAATTGGGGCCACATCGAGCCCGATCGCCTCTGCCAGGCCGGCGAGCCAATCGCCGGGCGCGGGTTCGACTTCGGATGTTGAAGTGAGCGTGCGCAAGCTCACGATCGTCTCCGACGATCTTCCCGAATCAGTCCGCCTTCAGATTGTTGAGGAGTATCAAGGCCGCACCTTCCCACTCGATGAGCTGACGGAGCGCATCCGGCAGAATCTGCGCGACCGCGGTTACGCCAAAGCCTGGGCAGAGATTCCGCAACCATCGGCAGCATTGTCGGGTCCGCCGCCCCAGTCTGTGGACATTTCCGTCCGGATTTCTGCCGGCGAACAGTACACGCTGAGCGGATTCTCCATCGAGGGCGCCCAGGCCCTTTCGCAGGATGAAATCATCAAGCAATTCTCTGTTCACCCCGGGGACCCGTTTAACGCAACGGCAATTCAACAAGGACTCGATCAACTGAGGAAGCTCTACGTATCGAAGGGTTATGTCTACCTGGGAGTGATTCCGCGACTGCAAATGGATGATGTCCGTCGCACGGTCACTGTGATCCTCGACATCAAAGAGGGTAAAGTGACGGCGGCCTAAGGATATGCCGAAATTCCGCAGGAATGAGTTGTTCCTGAGTTTCTTGGGCGGAGCTTGAAATGGCAGTTACGGTCCTTGTTCTTAAGAGAATGCGATAACCCCACTGCTGCTTCTCGATCTCAAATAGCTGAGCAACCTGAGTAATTCCGGTTCCAAGATCGGAGCTCTCAGTCAATCCCGATCAGCATTTGTCGTTGAGAGCGTGATCTCCAAGCCGCCTATTGACCTGTTCCGGTTGAGTCACCGGCAATCCGGAAGTAGCCAAGAAAATGGCGTTCTTTCCGGATTGGCGCCGATCCGCTTAGCGCCCGACAGACGCCCGAGAGCGATAATTTCCTTGAGGGAGAAATCGATGACGCTGCGGATGGGAAAGGTCTGGGCTGTTGCTGCAGGTGTGATGGTGTTGTTCGGAAAGTATACGGAAGCGCAGGCTCCGGCGTCGGCAACGACACCGGCTGCACAAGCTGCCGCGCCGGCAACTGCTACAGCTTCGCCGACCGACATAACCGGCATATGGCAGGGGACGCTGCACGTTCCCGCGGGCAATAACCATCCCACCGTGGATCTGCGTATTGAGAACAAGATTACGCACGACGACAAAGGGAACTTGAAGGTTGTGGATTACAGCATCGATCAAGGTGGCCAACCCTTGGCGGCAAACAAGGCCAGCTTTCAAGATGGAGATTTCAAGTATGCAATCGATCGGATTAATGGAAGCTATGAAGGGAGGATATCGGCGGACGGAAAGACGATTAGCGGAAACTGGACACAAGGCGATTCGATCCCGTTGGTGCTGACGCGCGTCGCGCCGGATGCGGCATGGCCGATTCCTGAGCCACCCAAGGCGATGGCAGCCGATGCCAATCCGAAATTCGATGTGCTCACGGTCAAACCGAGCGATCCGAATCGGCCGGGCAAACTGTTTACTATTCGCGGACGGCATGTGATGACGATCAATACTACGGTGAGCGACCTGGTAACTTTCGGCTATTCGATCCAGACCAAGCAGTTGGAGAATGCGCCCGCGTGGTTTGACGACAAGTACGACCTCGACGGCGTACCGGATGTCGAGGGACAGCCCAATATCCAGCAGATGCGGCT
>JASHVU010000739.1 GCA_030044455.1 Acidobacteriaceae bacterium
TCTGAATAATGCCTTCGCCCAGCTCACTCACCTGCTCGATCGGCGTGTTAGGCGTGCCGGCCAGCGCCTGCATCTGCTGCTCCACTTCCTGGCGCTTCTCTTCCTCACTCTTGATGTCGATCTTCCAGCCCAGCAGCTTTGCCGCCAGTCGCACGTTCTGGCCCTTTTTACCGATGGCCAGCGACAATTGCGTGTCATCCACGATCACTTCAAGCTGCTTATCGGTTAAATCGGAAATCGACACGCGGCTTACCTTCGCCGGCTGCAATGCCTTCTCGGCGAAGGTCGTAATCTCGTCGCTGTACTCAATGATGTCAATCTTTTCGCCTCTCAACTCGCGGATGATCGACTGCACACGCATACCTTTCATGCCTACGCATGCGCCTACCGGGTCAACGTCCTTGTCACGGCTCTGTACGGCGATCTTGGTGCGCTCGCCGGCTTCGCGCGCTATCGCCCGGATCACCACTGTGTTGTCGTAGATCTCGGGAACCTCTGACTGGAACAGGTTTGACACCAGCTCCGGCGCCGCGCGGCTCACAATTACCTGCGGCCCTTTGGCTGCGCGATCCACCTTCAGCAGCACCACGCGCACGCGCTCGCCTACGCTGAACTGCTCGAGCCGCGACTGCTCGCGTTTGGGGCAGCGCGCCTCGGCCTTGCCCAGGTCGAAGATAACGTCCTGGCCCTCGACTCGCTTCACGGTCGCATTCAGCACTTCTTTTTCGCGGTGCGCGTACTCCTGGAAGATCGTGTCACGCTCGGCCTCGCGAACTTTTTGGAAGATGATCTGCTTGGCCAGTTGCGCGGCAATACGACCCAGCGGGCTGGTGTCGCGATACATCCTTATCTCGCTGCCCACCTCCACGCCGGGAGCCAGCTCATTGGCTTCAGTCAGAGTGATCTGGTTGACCGGATCTTCGATCTCGTCATCGTCACCCACAACCGTCTTATAGATATAGGCCGTGATCTCGCCGGTTTCCTTGTTCAATTCGCCACGCATGTTTTCCTGGGTCTTGTAGTATTTGCGCGTGGCCAGGGCGATGGCTTCTTCCACCGCGCCCACAACAATTCTGGGGTCGATCCCCTTCTCCGAGCTCAGGAGTTCGATACTCTGATACAAAGCACTCGTTGCCATACTGCTTACTCTCATCCTCTGGGGTCACGATTTCCAGGTCTTCAATTTGTGATCCCTGACCCCTGATCCCTGCTCTTCAGATCTCCGGTATCAACTGCGCCTTCTCAACATTCGAGAGTGCAATCTCAACCTTGCTCACTCCGGCCTTGCGGCTTTTGCTGTTCTGCTTCGTAGCAGCCAGATCGATGGTGATCGCTCTTCCGCCATCAACGGGTGCCCCCGGTCCCTCGCCTTTGGGGACCGGGGAACTAACACCGACCAGCTGTCCCTGCCAATGCCGGTTGTTTCGCACCGGCTCAAAAGTTTGAACTTTCACCAGGCAACCCGTGAACCGTTCAAAGTCCTCGGCCCTGGTCAACTTCCTGTCCAACCCCGGTGAGCTCGCTTCCAGCGTGTACTCTCCGCCCGGCACCAGGTCTTCCACGTCAAGCAGCACGCCAAAATCCTGGCTGAAGGCTGCGCAATCCTCATGCGTCACGCCGGATAACTGCTCCACGCTCAGCGTTCCTTCAACCAGTCTCTCCGGCAGTCCTTCGGCACCGCTAGCAATCTCGGCCTTCAGCCTTGCCCGTCCCTCGGCGTTCTTTTCAAGGAACACCCGAAGCGTCCGTTCCTTCGCCGGGCCGGTAAATTCCAGGTCCACCACCGCCAGCCCATGGCTTGCGGCCACCCGTTCTGCCGCCGATCTTATTTCGTCCAGCCTGACTGCCATTCGTTCAAAACCCTGAAAACCCGACAATGAAACGCGATTCTCGCAATCCGCACCTGCGACGCACTCGATTTGCCGCCAGGATTCGGTTCCGAAGAAAACTCGCGGCTATAAATAGGCCTAACCCCTTTAAAGCCGTGTTAATCCCAAGGATTTTGCCGCAAATAAAAAGTGGGCTATCAGCCCACTCATCTCTCCGCCAGCCGGTGCGAACACGGTAAAACAGCCTGGCAGACAAACGCGTTTGCATGCTTAGAATACTCGGAATTGCCCCGAAATTCAACCGTTCGACAGAAAAGGATGTCGACCACAGCCCGGACGCCGTTCTCGAAGCAGCGCGAAGCTGAATCCATTCCCGAGTTGCGGTGTCCCGAAGCCCACAACTTCAAGTGGACGCAACCACCCCGTGGTGGCGCCAACCCTGAGGTCCTCAACGGGCATGAAAAACGGGCTTACAGCTCATGCATTTCTCCGCCATCCGGCGCGCATTATCTCTTCGCTACCTCGTTCGCGCTCAGTAAGCCTTCGCAATCACCACCCGCCGGTCCACCGGTTCGCCGGTCAGGATGCACTTGCCCGCGCCGTCGTACCGATCCTCGGCAGGTATACATCGTACCGTGGCTTTGAACTGCTTGAGCCGCGCATCGCAGGCAGCATCGTC